>CAYNTB010000231.1:0-4476 GCA_964399905.1 uncultured Bacteroidales bacterium
TGGGAAAACCCTCTTCAAGAAAAACAGATGCGGTTTCAGTATTCAATGAGATCGCTTCTGTATTTTCAAGAATAAGGGAACCAAGTGTGGCATCAATAGGAAAGCCATCCTTGGCATACCGGATTGCAGGGGCAAGTAAAGTTGATAAAGGTAATGAACCAAATTCTTTATGAGCCAAAGTAAGCCCTGCAACAGTTCCTGGTATGCAAACTGATTTTCCGGTCCATCGATCGTTTGCCGAATTAAAATCCGTCGGTATATTTTGGGGAGCCCTGGGATAATAATTAATATAAAATGATTGATTTTTCTCTTTTAAATAAATAAGCATTCCGCCGCCGCCGCCAATGCCTGAGCCATCAGGTTCAACAACACCAATTACAAATGCAGCAGCGATGGCTGCATCAACAGCATTTCCACCTTGCTGCAATATTTCGATTGCTGCCTGTGAAGCCAAAGGATGGGCTGTAGCAACCATCCCATTTTTCCCCTGAACCAGACTGTTTGTTGGTGCAATCAGTACAAATGGGAAAATAAGGGCTATTAATAAAATTCGGAGTTTTAGTGTGTTCATAAAATTTTAGATTAAATATGTCTTTTTATCTTTTGCCCGACTTAATTAAATAATGCTTTTAACGGCACTCCGGCTTCACTAATTTTCTCAACCTCTGATATTTGGATGTTGTTTTTCTTTGCGATATTTGTAAAAAATCCATCCTCATTTCCTTGTTTTACAACAATCATGGCCTTGCAGTTTTCTGCAATAATTTCACAAAAACCATCAGATTGTCCACCCCTGCGTGATTTTCCCCCAATATGCATCATTACAATCGGAATGTTTTTTTCCTGGGCTGATTTTACCAGAGCCTTAACTCTGTTCATTTCGTCTTCCTGACTAATGCCAGCAGAACCTAATCCTTTAGAACTAAATCCGGGCACAATAATGAGTGTTTTAACGCCCGTCATATCTGTTTCTTTTGCCATTACTTTTGTTTCACCTTCTATTGCTTGTCTTTTTGCCAATAGCTGCACCAGTTTCACGTCTGCACTTTGACCAGCAGATGTGATCAGAACAGGTTGATCAAATTTTTCTTGAGAAAACCCAAGCAAAGTGAATAGTAATATCGCTGCAATACCTAATGTTTTTTTCATCTTAATTTTTAATTTAAATATTTACCAATTTTATTTTCTTTTAAATCTGAATATGTAGGCAAGCCTGAAATTTTAATCTCCTTATCAGGATATTCGTTATTATAAGCATTCAGGATGGCCATAAAGCCATTCATGTGCCTTCCAACTCTGCTTTCCAAACTTTCTCCTTCGTCGTTATAAGCAATTTTTAAGGCGCCTGTTTCCTTCGCTACTTTATAATTTGGGCTATACCCATTTAATATTAAATCTGAATTTGTTTTGCCTCTCAATCGACCCTGAATTGGATTTGAAGTTTCCATTAAGATTGGCAAGACATCTGTATTATCGCCCCATTCACGGTGACTTAAGCCATGAAAATTAGGCGGCGAAAGTTCTGGTGCATAAGATAATCCATCCATTTCCAGGTCGAGAATTGCATTCATGGCCACATATTCCGATTTGGCATGATAAACGATGGCTTTAACAATCGGAATTTCGGGTGCTGCTTCATGCAAGTCAAAAGCAATGTCAACCTTTTCTTGCGTTAATAATTGGAGTATCGAATAGGCAACTTGTTCGGTGTGGGTCCCATTTTCTTTTCCGGGGTAACAACGATTTAAATTTCTTGAATCCGCACCAGAATATTTCTGGCCGGAAGGATATTGGGAGTAAACCAATGGATCGGGCCATTGATGCAATGGGTTGGATGCCCGAGAACCGGAACGAAATTTTCTTAGCCCTTTTTCTGTTTTAATTTCAAAAAAATCGGGCAAAGCCTCCATTGGATCTGTACAGGTAAAAGCACTCTGATTCAACATCGGGATAATAATGACCCTGCCGCTTTCTATTTTTAAATTCTCAAGTGCAACTACCGCAGTTAAAAAACCGGCTGCTTCGTTCGGATGTGTTCCGCCTGCCAATAAAACAGTTCCACCTTCCTTACCGCTATCAAAAAAATAAACATCCGAATCTCCCTCAGAACCTTTAAGAGCTTTATGATAGTCGCTAAGTTTACCAATTTTTGTAAGGTCGCTGCTGGGGAAAAGTTGCTCCACCTGATGCATGGCTTTAAAATCAATGGCAGCAATAGTACCAGCCACAGCCATCACCAAAATGATTATTATTTTAAATATGTATTTACGCAGTTCCATCTTTATTTAATTTGTAATATTCGGAGAATAAAAATTAATAATACCATAGAAATTGATAATAAATTTTTCCATTTTTTCTCATGGTAGAATTCAATCGAAAGTACCGTCGTGATATAGATTAAAATAACTGTATAAATGATATATAATAACATCCTAATTCATATTTATAAAAAGATACTGGCTAAATCCTGGGCAAAAATCAATGCCAAAATTCCAATCAACATTGAAAATATAATCGGAACAATACTTTGCTTCAATATTTTAAAATGATTCTTCACTTCAACTGTTTGTGCAGCATAAGCACATAACAGGCTTGGTGGCGGCATCAAATCTCCCAAAGCAGCCATCATTACAAGTGAAGCGGTAACCATCATGGCACTTTTTCCAATAAATACATAAACCAAAGGAACCCCAATTACACTGGCTGATGCATATGCAGACCCCATAAATGGCATGATGGCAGCAGCCATATATTTAATGGCATCGGGCAATTGAAGTGCCGACACCGCCATATATCCTCTAACTCCGGTAAGGGTAAGTATTTGAAGGAACATCCCAACGCCAACCAGAATAATTATAACCGGCATCGCCATTCTTAAAGCATTTCTTGAGACTGTAATAATTTTAATTTTAGGAGATATCATGATCCCTATGATGGTACCAATGGCAAAAATGAGGGGAACTCCCAAATGTGGTATAAAGTCAGAAAAGGTTATTTCCCCGATCATATATACAATGACGAATATAAGCGGGATGTAAATTTTAAATCCCTGATCTGACGATTTTAAATTTTCAAGTTTTATAAGCACCTCATCAATATTGAATGGCTTTACATATCTTATCCGATAATAAATCGCCAAAAATAAAGCAGGAGGCACCGTAACCAGTAATAAGGGAACGGTAAACCCGATATAAGGCATGTCTACCCCTCCGCCAATAATCATAACCGGGATACTGATGGGCGGTGCCACCTCGCCATAAACTGCGGCCATGGCAATTAACGATCCGGCAACAAGCCTGGGGATACCAATGGCCAGCAATATTGGAGCAACCAACATTCCTGTGGTCAATACACAAGTTGATGATAAACCGGTTAGCATCCCCGGAAACATCACAAATAAGACGATAACAATCAGTAATATTGTGGGCGATTTATGAAATGCCTTAATGATACTCAGGCTTATTTGAGCCAGAACTCCGCTGGCCTCCATCACCTTCATAAAGATCATGGCCGTTGCAATAATCAATATGGCCTCAAAAAACCCAAATCCACCTTCAACCAGGTGCCTGACCGGGATGCCATGACCATCGAGCAGGGCCCCAACAATTGCTGCAATAATTAAAGATACACCGGCAGGCATCTTTAATACAAAGACACTTATTGCAAAAGTGGCCAGCATGGTGATTAATAATACTAATTCAAAACTCATAATTCCAGGCTATTTCTTAGTTAATTCAATCCCAAATTTCTGATCAAAATATTCGAAAGCAATGCTCCCTTTATTTACACCATTTGTATCAATAAATAGAACAACATCAAAGCCTGAAGGCAAATCGTATGCCACTAATAATAACATACAGTTTTTCAGGCTCTTGTTGTAAAACTTGATTTTTTTTGTGATCGAGATTGTGCTAAAACAGCCCGCTTTAAGTAGCGCATAGGCTATTTTATCCCACTTTATACCCCAGGCCATGAAATCGAATTCTAAAGATAAAACCGCTGTATTTTGAGGAACTTTAATTTTCAGTTGTGGAAGGTTTAATTTCACTGATTCGAAAGTGAGCTGACTTTAACAGAACGTTTTAATGCTAAAAGCTGCTGGGTTTAGTATTTTTATTTTGATGTGTAAATAAACTCAAATCTCATAAAAAAAATCATGTCTTTATCACATAAGAGATTATTTCTATTTTATTTGAAACAGACTCAAATACTCATGTAACTCATACAATCGGTTCCTTGAAAATCCGGTTCGTTCTTTCAATATTCCAATCTTTTCCATTTCCTTTAATAAGCGATTTGCGGTTGCAGGTGTTATTTCCAAAACTTGCTCAACATCCCTTGGACTTATAATTGGGTTTGTATAAAGATGCTGCAATAATTGATTGGCAAGTTTGCTTCGTTTTCCCAATTCTAAAATAGCCTCATGATATTTTTCTCTTAGTTTACCAATATTGACAAAGGTTTCTTTACTCTCTT
>CAYNTB010000232.1:0-4471 GCA_964399905.1 uncultured Bacteroidales bacterium
CATCAAGTGTTAAAACAAGGGCATCCTGAACCGAATCGCAGGGGCCGGGAGAAAAAGCTGTCAGCTGAAGCTCAAGCTCACCATTTGCTTTATCTTCGTTGCCCGGAGTGTAGAATGTATGGAGCGAATCGGAAAAACTGAAATAACCATCCCCATTGGTTTCCCATAAAACATGATCATAATTTTCGGCCAGAGCCTGGATCATCAAGCCCTGATAATTCAGGCAGATGGTGGTATCGTTTCCAGCAAATACAAATGGCTTGGATTCAACCGTCAATTGCGACAAATTGCTGTATAAGGTATCAAACCCATTCGACAATAACAGTTTATAAAATCCTTCATTTTCAACACTGACTGAATCAATGCTCAAAAAAAAACCGGGGATACTGTCCAAAATCGAATCGTTAAAAATCCAGTTAAAGGTATAGAGGCTGTCGGCAAAAACTGTTTCGATCAAAAAAATGACGCTATCACCCACACAATGTTCGGCAGATATCGGAACTAATGAGATAGAATCGGGAAGTGAAAGAAATTCATAAACCCCGGCATCGGTTTTTTTACCCAACGATCTTGGTTTATAATCAAAGTCAAATAAAATATGAGGCAATGAATCAAGGCTTATTCCCTGATCGATATTGGGAGCCCATGCTTTCGGATGAAAATCCAGTTCATTCACATTCATGAAATAAGGTGTTGAATCAGACACATAGGCTGTGGAGTCGAAAAAATTACCACCCGACAAGGTATCTGCATTAACCAGTGATGGCGTAATTACATCAATCATCGAGCGGTTAAAATTCCATTCCTTCACACCCGGGTTAATTATCAGATTGTTGTACATCCGGTTGTTTTTGCTTTGCAGCGACCAAATACGAATGCCAATATCCCGCGGATTCAAAATGGTGTTATTGATAAAGTTAAACGATTCACCTTCGATGGTGGTACGGTCGTCGCAAAATATTCCATAGGGGTGATGATTATCAGGTGGCCCGATGGCCAGTTTTGAATTTCTTCCGGCATTAACAATCAGGTTATTGAATATCCAAAGATCGCCCAATCCGAATACCGAAATGCCCGTCCCGTAACCGTTATAAATCATATTATTATAACATAAACCGGTGGTACCTCCTCCCATCACAATGCCCGACATACCGTAATATAAGCCAAGCGCATTATCCGTATACCCTGCATTTGTAATTACATTTCCGTATACTTCACACCCTTCGATGATGCAACCAACCTGAATTCCGTCATATCCGGTACTGTCGATAATATTGTTATAAATTTTTGCATTGATAATATCATGGGGATATAAGGTATCCATCACCCCTTCACATTCTTTGCGGTAACCATTATAATAAGAATGGCCGATATAAAATCCTTCGCCCCCTGTTTTATGAACAAAATTATCATGAAAGAGGGTATTATATTGCGTGAAATTGCCCCGATTTGCCGAAAGATCACATTTAGGGTTTGTTTTGCTCATAATCCCTGCAAATCCGGTATTATAAATTTCAAGGTGATCCACTTCAAAATCGGAACTGAATTCATCCAGGCTCAATCCGTTCGATTCTCCGTTTGAAGCCGTTATTTTTATCCCATATTTTATCGTTGAATCGCCGGTACCGGTAAGTCTGAAATACCTGCAATTATAAGTTACCAAACCATACACAAAGTCATCATTTGAAATCTCAACCAGGCCATTGTGATTGATAATGGTGATAATGCTATCGGGCGAACCCTGAAAATTTCGCAACATCAGGTACGGCTTTAAACCCGCTTCGAGGTAAACAGTATCCCCAGGCTGAACACCCATACCTCCCCCATCAGCAAATACCGAAGCAGTGGCAATGTGATGCACCCCGGCCAGGCACTGACCGCCGAACCAGGAAAAGGTTAAAAGAAAAACCAGAATTTTTATGAATTTACCCATAAAGGAAGAAGTCTTTTTATTTGCGATTGTAAAGATACAATTATAGTTTTGGCTGAATACGTTAAAATTAAGAAATATCGTACCTTTGCAGTCCAAATTTTAGGATGCATGTTAGACAAATTGAAAGCCATCAAAAATCGATGGGAAAACATTGGTAAAGAAATGAATGATCCGAATGTGATGTCGGATATGAAAAAATATATCAAGCTCAACAAAGACTATAAGGAACTGGAACCCATTGTACAGGCATATGAAGTTTACAAAAATGTGCTTGACAATATCGATTCAACCAAAGAACTCCTGAAAACGGAAAAAGATGAAGAATTTCGCAGCATGGCGAAAGAAGAACTAAATGAGTTGATCGAAAAACGTGATGAAATGGAAGAAGAAATCCGCATCATGTTGATCCCCGCCGATCCGCAGGACAGTAAAAATGCCATCCTTGAAATTCGCGCAGGTACCGGTGGCGATGAAGCCAGTATTTTTGCCGGCGACCTTTACCGCATGTACCTCAAATTTGCCGAAACTAAGGGTTGGAAAGTTGAAATGGTGGATGAAACAGAAGGCACCGTTGGCGGTTATAAAGAGTTGATCCTGAATGTAAGCGGCGAAAATGTGTATGGTCAGTTAAAATACGAATCAGGTGTTCACCGCGTGCAAAGGGTTCCTAAAACAGAAACCCAGGGCAGGGTGCATACTTCAGCTGCTTCGGTGGTTGTATTACCCGAAGCCGAAGAATTTGATGTGGAACTGAAAGAGTCAGATATCAAAAAAGATACCTATTGCAGCTCGGGACCTGGCGGACAATCGGTAAATACAACTTATTCCGCAGTTCGTTTAACACATATCCCGACCGGTATTGTGGCCACCTGCCAGGATCAAAAATCGCAAATTAAAAATCTGGCCAAAGCCATGATCGTGCTTCGTACACGATTATATGAGGTAGAATACAAAAAATACCTGGACGAGGTTACCTCGAAAAGAAAAACCATGGTTTCTACCGGCGACCGCTCGGCCAAGATCAGAACTTATAACTAGCCACAGGGCAGGGTGACCGATCACCGTATCGGGCTAACCTTGTATAATTTGCCCAACATCATCGACGGTGACATCCAGGAATTAATAGACCAACTGCAACTGGCCGAAAATGCCGAAAGATTGAAAGCCGATATTGAGTAACCAATCCATTTGAGATTGATAATTCAGTGGTTTGGTTTTAAATTTTATGAAGCAAGCACCAAAAAAATGATCAAATAACAAACAATATTCAATGTTCGAAATATCAAAATCAAAACCTTAAAAATTAATACTGAATTTAAATGATTTACAGCTAAACTTTGATCTTTTTGGATTGAAATTTATTTGGAAATTGGAAATTAAAATTTGTAATTTTTTTAAATTAATTAGAACTAAAGTATCTCTGATAAAATTGCAGGACTTAAGCTTTAACCTGAGAATTAAATTCATTCACCATGAACAAACAATCGCTGATTAAACTCATCAAACAAAAAAAATCATTTTTATGCGTGGGACTCGATTCGGACATCGACAAAATACCAAAACACCTGCTGAATGCCGAAGACCCTGTTTTTGAATTTAACAAAGCGATTATTGATGCCACCATCGATTATACAGTGGCTTATAAACCAAACCTTGCATTCTACGAAAGCCGGGGTTCAATAGGGATTCGAAGCCTTGAAAAAACCATAGCTTATCTGGCAAAATACGGCGATCAGGTGTTTACCATTGCCGATGCCAAGCGCGGCGATATTGGCAACACTTCGGCACAATATGCCAAAACCTTTCTCGAATGTTACGGCTTCGATGCCATTACAGTGGCTCCATATATGGGCGAAGACTCGGTGAGCCCCTTTTTAACAATTAAAAATAAATGGGTGATTTTGCTGGCACTTACTTCCAATAAAGGCGCATTCGATTTTCAATTGATCGAGAATAAAGCTACGGGCAAAAGATTATTTGAAGAAGTGCTGGAAACTTCACAAAAGTGGGGAACGAGTGAAAACATGATGTATGTGGTGGGTGCTACCAAGGCTGAAATGCTGGCCGATATCCGTCAGATTGTGCCTGATCATTTTTTACTGGTACCGGGTGTGGGTGCCCAGGGCGGAAGCTTGCAGGAAGTGGCAAAATATGGCTTAACTAAAGAATGTGGATTGCTGGTTAACTCTTCAAGGGGGATTATTTTCAAATCTGCGGAAAAAGATTTTGCCGAAGTGGCCGGACAGGAAGCAAGGAAATTGCAGGAGGAGATGGCAGAGATCCTTAAATTATAGTTTTAGTTTATTGTCAAACCCAATTTTTTTCCTAAACCTTCTTCAAATATCTTAAACAAGGTAGAAATTTGAATGTCAATTTTCCCGTTTTCAAGTCGGGAGATATAACTTTTTTTAGTCCCTGTTCTTTTTGCCAGGTCTTCTTGCGTGAGATGAGCTTTTTTTCTTTCTTCTTTTATCATTTCTCCTACAATAAAAGCTTTTGCTTTCATCTCAAATTCATCACGTTTTTCTGTTCCCAGTT
>CAYNTB010000233.1:0-4456 GCA_964399905.1 uncultured Bacteroidales bacterium
TTTGAATTTGAAATTTTAAACACCCGATCTTAATACGCCTGAACCGCAATAAACAACGAATGAACATCTGACCATTTAATTTAAATGATTGACGCATGAAAAAACAAAAAGCCAAACAAAAGGAAGTGAGTTCAAATCCATCGCAAACGGCTCCCAAAAAACAAAAATCTGAAGATGAAATGGTCACTTTTTCATTTTCCCGGCAAAATTACAGACTACTCATTATCGGAGTACTGATTATTACCCTTGGCTTTTTATTAATGATTGGGGGTGGTTCTGAAGATCCCAATGTGTTTAATTTTAAAATGTTCAACTTTCAGCGCTTAACCCTGGCACCAATTTTAATTATTACCGGTTATATTATTGAAATTTTCGCGATCATGAAAAGGCCGAAATCATAATCGGGTTTTCTCTTTAATTTTCACCTCATAATTTTTTAAATAATGAATTGGTTTGAAGCATTGATTCTGGGTATTGTTCAGGGTTTAACCGAATTTTTACCGGTGAGCAGCAGCGGTCATTTAGAACTCGGTAAAGCCATTTTGGGAATCAACGCCGAACGGAGCTTAATTTTTACGGTAATTGTTCATGGGGCAACAGTGCTCAGTACCATTGTTATATTTTATAAAGACATTTTACAACTTTTAAAAGGACTGTTCTTATTTAAATGGAACGAGGAAACTTCTTACCTTTTTAAAATTGCCGTATCTATGATCCCGGTTGTAATTTTAGGCTTGTTTTTTAGTGAGGAAATTGAAGCTCTTTTTACCGGAAATGTACGTTTTGTAGGTATTATGCTCATCATCACCTCACTGTTGTTGGCCTCTACTTACCTGAAAAGATCAAACCTCCGGAAAATTAATTTTCTTGATTCGTTTATAATCGGAATTGCCCAATCTCTCGCGGTTCTCCCGGGAATATCCCGCTCGGGTGCAACCATAGCAACCGGATTATTAATCGGAAATCGCAAAGAAAATATTGCAAAATTTTCATTTCTGATGGTCCTGATCCCCATCATCGGGGCCAATGCAAAGGATTTGATTTCAAGTGATATGTCGGCAGAAACAAGCATCGGTACCTTACCGCTGATTATTGGTTTTATCGCGGCTTTTATCACCGGTACACTTGCATGTAAGTGGATGATCAACATTGTAAGTCGTGGTAAACTGATTTATTTTTCAGTCTATTGTTTTGTAATTGGAACCCTGGCAATTATCTTTGCTTAATGAATACTGATACTTCTTCACAACTATTTAATTTTCAGGCGGGTGAACTGCTCCTGATTAATAAACCCTTTGGCTGGACTTCTTTTAATGTGGTCAGTAAAATACGTCATTTATTAAAACACCATACAGGTATCAAGCGTATAAAAGTGGGTCATGCCGGTACACTCGATCCGTTGGCCAATGGATTATTGATTATTTGTACCGGGAAGTTTACAAAAAAGATTGATGAATTTCAGGGCCTTGAAAAAGAATATACCGGATCTTTTACACTCGGAAAAACCACCCCGTCGTTTGATGCAGAAACTGAAATCGACAAAAATTATCCAACAGAACATATTACTGAGAAACTGATTAAAAACACAGCAAAGGAATTTATCGGAACCATTGAACAAATGCCGCCGGTTTATTCTGCCATAAAAATTGACGGCAAACGTGCCTATGAGTATGCAAGGAAAAATGAAAAAGTAACCATTAAACCCAAGCTGGTAAGCATTAGCGAATTTGAAATTACCAGTGTAGAAATGCCCATTGTTAAGTTCCGTGTTGTTTGCAGTAAAGGAACTTATATTCGATCTCTGGCCAACGATTTTGGGATCAGGCTGGGAAGCGGGGCCTATCTCACCGCCCTGACCCGAACCCGAATCGGAAATTATAAATTGAAAGACAGCATTGAACCTGATGCTTTCAAAGAAATGTTAATTCATCTTAAAAAAACCACGGTTTCTTGACAAAGCCCTTGTGATTTATTAATTTAGAAAAGGCTCCACTTGACTTTTCCTTAAAAATACATTACTTTCGCGCCCACTAAAAGAAGCAAAATAAGTCCTATGAAATTATCTCAATTTAAATATAGTTTACCCCCGGAACTCATTGCCAGCCACCCAACAGAGAATAGAGATGAAGCCAAATTAATGGTTCTGCACAGGGATAAAAAAACGATAGAACATAAAGTTTTTAAAGATATTTTAGAATATTTTAATGATGGTGATGTCTTTGTGATTAATAATACCAAGGTATTTCCGGCACGCTTGTATGGCGAAAAGGAAAAAACAGGTGCCAAAATTGAGGTATTTTTACTTAGAGAACTTAATCCTGAAACACGTTTATGGGATGTTCTGGTTGATCCGGCCCGTAAAATACGCATCGGAAATAAACTCTACTTCGGGGAAGATGAATCGCTGGTGGCCGAAGTAATTGACATTACAACCTCAAGAGGAAGAACCTTAAGGTTTTTATTCGACGGGCCCTATGAGGAATTCAAAAAAACAATTTATTCCTTGGGAAAAACACCCTTGCCAAAAATTCATATGAGGGAAAGCATGCCCGAAGACCAGGAACGTTACCAAACCATTTATGCGAAACATGAAGGAGCAGTGGCCGCACCTACCGCCGGATTGCATTTTAGTCGGGAATTGATGAAAAGACTAGAGTTGATTGGGGTATCCTTTGCAGAAATTACCCTTCCTGCCGGATTGGGAAATTTTCGGAATATTGAGGTTGAAGATTTAACCAAACATAAAATGGACTCCGAAGAAATGATCATCACTGATACCAATAGCAACATCATCAATCATGCAAAAGAGAATAAAAGGAATGTTTGTGCCATCGGAACCACTTCGATGAAAGCCCTCGAATCTTCTGTTTCTATTTCAGGATTTGTAAAACCTTATGAAGGATGGACCAATAAATTTATTTTTCCTCCTTACGAATTTAGTGTTGCCAACTCGATGATCAGCAATTTTCACTTACCTCAATCATCAATGATGATGATGGTTTCTGCTTTTGCCGGTTTCGATTTCCTGAAAAAAGCCTATAAGGAAGCCATTCAGAAAAAATACAGGTTTTTCACTTATGGTGATGCCATGCTAATCTTATAATAAATACCATCCCCGTATAGCACGGGGATTTTTGTTTTATTAATGAAAGAATCTAGATCTGTTATTATTGTTGCCGGTGGAAGCGGAGAACGCATGGGGAGTAAAACTCCAAAACAATTTATGTTGCTGAACAACAGACCCCTACTTTTTTACACACTCAGTATTTTCTATAAATTTGATTCGAAAATCCGTATCATCCTGGTATTGCCGAAAAATTTTATAAACGAATGGAAAAATTTGTGTTCAACATACAATTATCCCATTAAACATAAAATTGTGGAAGGTGGAAATACCCGTTATTTTTCCGTTAAAAACGGATTAGAAAACATCGATGATGACGGACTGGTTGCAATACATGATGGCGTTAGGCCTTTGGTCAGTTTATCGACCATTCAAAATGCTTTCGATACGGCCAAATCTTTTGGCTCTGCAGTACCTGTGGTAGAAGTTAATGAATCTGTCAGGGAACTTACCGAAGCAGGAAACCAGGTTGTTGACCGTAAAAAGCTCCGACTGATACAAACACCCCAGGTGTTTCAGGCAGCAGAAATTAAGAAAGCCTATCAAAAATCTTATCAGCATCATTTTACCGATGATGCCAGTGTGTACGAAATGAGTGGCGAAACCATTTATTTATCGGAAGGAAACTGGGAGAACATAAAAATTACGCGTCAGGCTGACTTAGTGTTTGCCGAATCAATTTTAAAAACCCAATAATTTTTTATAAGTTCTGCTTTCATTGTTTCCTTAAATTTGTTTCATGAACATAAAAGAAAATAATTTTTGAGTTCGGAACGTATTATCATCGGCATTGACCCGGGAACCAATATTTTGGGCTATGGAATTATTTTGTGTAAAGGCAATAAATTATCCCTGATTGAGATGAATGTTTTAAAAATGAGCGGACATAGCAATCATGCCCTAAAATTAAAAAGCATTTTTGAAAAAGTCGCAGAACTTATCGATAAGCATCATCCGGACGAACTGGCCGTTGAAGCACCCTTTTTTGGAAAAAACGTACAATCGATGCTAAAACTGGGCAGAGCACAGGGAGTGGCAATGGCTGCAGCTTTATCAAGGGGATTGCCCATTTTTGAATATTCCCCTAAAAAAATCAAACAATCCATCACCGGGAAAGGAAATGCATCAAAGGAGCAGGTGGCAGCCATGCTGCAAAATATTATGAAAATCTCTGAAATGCCCAAATACCTTGATGCAACGGATGGGCTGGCTGCCGTCGTAACGGACTTGGGAGCTGACACCCTCCAGCAGACCCAGGTGACCATCGCCTGCAGGCCAATTCGGGTCGGGGGCAGGGCCGACCGGATTCCGTGGATCGACAACGCCTTGCTC
>CAYNTB010000234.1:0-4453 GCA_964399905.1 uncultured Bacteroidales bacterium
ACCAGTTCATTAAAACTGATTTTTTGATCAGGCTGTTCGGGGATCATGCCAATGGCTAAAACCTGGTTTGGTGTTTTGAATGAGCTGATCCGTTCCAGTTCTTTTGGAGAAATCTCTTCGCTTATGATATCCTTTGCCGAGATTAGCTGCTGATTGGCCCGCAGCCATTCAGGGAGGGCATACAAGGCCTTTAATTTGTATTTGCTTGAGATAAGCTCCCGAACCATCTTATCGCCTTCTGCAACAAATTCTCCGGATGCCTTTCTAAATTTAGCAAGTTTAAGTGAACCAATATGTTTGATTTGGTTTTTTGAAATCATCTTATTCCTTTGGAATCTGTATTAAAAAAATAAATCCCGATCGAAACCGGGATTTAAAGATAATAAATAATGTTTTGAAAACTTACTCTGCAATAACTTCTAAATTTATTTCAACGGAAATTTCTTTATGTATATTGATTTTTGCTTTATAGCTTCCTACTTCTTTGATTGATTCGCCATCAACGTTGATTTTTTTGCGGTCGATTTCGAATTTATGCTGGTTTTTAATTGCTTCAGCAATTTGGAGCGCATTAACTGATCCAAATATTTTTCCGCTGGTTCCTGCTTTTGCACCAATATTTACGGTAATTCCGTCGAGTGCTTTGGCAAGCGTTTCAGCTTCTTTGCGGATTTTTTCTTCTTTAAATGCTTTTTGTTTCAGAACCTCGGCCCTGATTTTCTTATTGGGTTCGGTAGCCAGAATTGCCATCCCTTTTGGGATCAGGAAATTTCTGCCATAACCGTTCTTCACATTTACAAGGTCGTTGGTATATCCCAATCCCTGAATATCTTGTTTTAAAATAACTTCCATGACTTCACCTCCTTATTTTAATAAATCTGCTACATATGGCATCAACGCTAAATGACGGGCGCGTTTAATGGCCTGTGATACTTTCTTTTGGTACTTGGTTGAAGTTCCCGTAATACGACGAGGTAAAATTTTACCTTGTTCGTTTACAAACTTCAAAAGGAAATTAGCATCTTTATAATCGATGTATTTAATACCACTCTTCTTGAATCGGCAATACTTTTTCTTTTTGGTATCAACCGCAATGGGAGTTAAATATTTTATTTCTGAATTTGATTGTGCCATTTTACTGAATTAAAAGGGTTAATAATTAGTTGCTTTCTTTTTCAACAGTTTCTTCTTTTGCTTTTTTGCGTTTTTTCTCATTGTATGCTACTGCATGTTTGTCGAGTTTAACGGTTAAAAAGCGTAAGATTCTCTCGTCGCGTTTGAAGGCAATTTCAAGGTCACGAATAATTTCACCTTCATTTTTAAATTCGATGAGGTGATAAAAACCGGTTGATTTTTTTTGGATTGGGTATGCCAATTTTTTTAAGCCCCAATGCTCTTCGTGAACAATCTCAGCCCCTTTCTCTTTCAAGAAATCCTGATACTTTTTTACCGCTTCCTTCATCTGTTCATCAGACAAAACGGGAGTCATAATGAAAACGGTTTCATATTGATTCATCATTCTTAGGATTAATTTGTTTGTTATTACTTGATTTTGTTATAGTTCCGGCTCCTTTACAGAAGCCCCCATAAAATGGTGTGCAAAAATAGAAAATATAATTGATTATACCAAAAAAGGAAGCCGGAAAAAATTGATATTCACAAACTAAGCCGGCAAAATGGATAAAAAATCACAGCAGGTTTTCATCTGCAAAACTAAAATATTTTTCTTCTCCGATGATAATATGATCAAGTACGTTGATATCCAGTAGCTTTCCGCCTTCGCTTATTTTTTTGGTTAGTTTAATGTCCGATTCACTGGGTTTGGTATTTCCGGATGGATGGTTGTGGCATAAAATGATTGATGACGCCAGTTTTTCGATTGCTGTTTTAAGAATTAATCGTGTGTCGATAACAGTTCCAGAAATGCCTCCCTGACTTATTTTTATTTTTTCGATAATGAAATACCTCCTTCGCTGATCTGTACAGGTTTCATGATCTTATTGGCACGATTCAACAGTAGCAACCAAAACCCTTCATATTTGTAATCTTCAACAATGCCCATAAAATAATCAAATACGTCCTTTGAGCTCCCGATGGTTTTTTTATCGATGACTTCCGAACTGCGTCTTCTGCGGCCCAGCTCCAATGCCGCAATAATCGACAATGCTTTTGCTTCGCCAATTCCATTGAATGACATAAAATCCTTAGCTGTAAATTTCGACAGTTCAATCAGGCTGTTTTTTGCTTTGTCGAGAATTTGTTTTGCAAGTTCAACTGCCGATTCCGATTGACTCCCGGAGCGTAAAAGAATTGCAATGAGCTCTGCGTCGCTCAGAGAATTTTTGCCTTTTAAGAGAAGCTTTTCGCGCGGGCGGTCATCTTCGGCCCATAGTTTTATGGAGTGGTTTTTTTTCTCATCCATGTACACTTTTTTGAATACTGAACAAAGATAAGATAAAAAATAATTTAAATCACACCAAATAAATGGTTAACTCTTTGGATGGTAACAATTTATTCGTTAAAAGTGTTGATGAAGTATCAGTCTTATTTATCCCGATACGCTACGCTATTGGGATTCGTTCAACTTTGAATTTTTATTGCGCTAACTCTTATAAAAATTTAGTTTCACGAAAAAAAAAGACCCCTGATTCAGGGGTCTTTGCGTATATGTTTGGTTCGATAATATTTACAAAGAATTTGTAAGCTTTGTAAGTTTTGATTTTAAATTACCGGCTTTATTCTTGTGGATAACTGATTTTTTAGCCAATTTATCAATCATGGATGCTAATTTGGGAAGTTGTTCAACAGCTTCACTTTTTTCGGTAATTGCCCTGAATTTACGAACGGCATTACGCATGGTTTTTGCATGGTAACGGTTGCGTGTCCTCTTAACATCATTCGATCTGATCCTTTTGATTGTTGATTTATGATTAGCCATATTATTTTTTATTAAAAAATATTTTTTACTTTCATTTTCGGGCTGCAAAGGTAAAAATATTTTTATTACAAAAAAACAAAACTTTTTTATTTACCAAAATTATATAATCATTCATGCTTGATTGCCTCAATCGGATTGCCCAATGCCACTTTAATCGTATGGAAGCTAACAGTTATTATGCCTATAAATATTGTTATAATCAAGGTGATTGGAAACACCCAAAAAGGAATGTCGATTCTGTATGGATAATCCTGAAGCCATGTGTTGAGTAATACCCAGGCTAATGGAATGGCAACAAGGTTAGCTGCCAATACAATTAATGCAAACTCTTTTGATAGTTTAAGAACGATTTGAGTGATGGATGAGCCCAAAATTTTCCGGATACCGATCTCTTTAAATCTTCGTTGGGTCATAAATGCGGATAATCCAAATAAGCCTAAGCATGCTATAAATATTGCGAGAAACGAAAAGTAGATCACAATTTTTTGCATTCTGTCCTCCGATTTATACATCTGATCGAAACGTTGGTCCAAAAATGTATATTCGAATGGGAAATCCGGAATAAATTCATTCCAAACTTTTTCAATATAGGCCAGTGTTTGAGGTATGTAATCAGAGTTTATTTTAATGCTTCCCTGGTAATGCGTCCCTTCATCCCAAAAAATTGCCATAGGAACAATGGGTACATGTAAAGATTCAACATGAAAGTCTTTAAAAACGCCAATTATTGTGAAATGATCAGGAACCATCCAGGAATTATTGTTTCGTTGCACAAGCTTCCCGACAGGGTTTTCCCATCCAGTCATCCTTGCTGCTGTTTCATTGATAACACATGTGTTCCGACGATCTGTTTGTAAATCATATGAGAAGCCTCTTCCTTGTTTGAACTTCATTCCTAAAACATCAAAATAGTCAGGGTCAGCAGAAGTAATCCGCATCTCTATCGGGTCTTCATTCCAGGTAAAGGTCATCGTATTTCTTGTAAAACCAGGGATTCCATGAGAAAATGAAACTCCTTTAATATTTGGATTTTCCAATAGACGGTTTTTAAATGTTTGACTGGATTTATTTAAGCCTCCCCTTAAAATGATATTCACCACCTGATTCTGGTCGAAGCCCAAATTTTTATTACGCATATAATTAATTTGACGATTCACTATCTGTGTTCCTGAAATCAGAATGGCAGCAATTAGGAATTGCAGAATAATTGATGCAATCCTGAGGTTTCCGGCAGTTTTTCCACGTGTTATTTCACCTTTCAATACTTTAGAAGTATTGAACATCGATAAGTAAACAGCAGGGTATAAACCAGCAAGTACTCCGATTAAAACAGCAATTAGAAAGATTCCCAAAACCCCGCCTGATGTAAAAATAGTGTTCGTTAAACTCAGGTTTACAAGCGTAAGATTATTGAATTCAGGTAATAATATTTGCAAAAATGTAATCCCTAAAATTGTAAGAGGTGTTTGAATCTGCATACCTGGACGGCGCCTCACACTGGACTGCATTCACAAA
>CAYNTB010000235.1:0-4449 GCA_964399905.1 uncultured Bacteroidales bacterium
CATTATTTCCCGTCATGGTGGTTATTTGTGTTGATTTGCCCCCATAGATCGGCATTCGGTAAAAATGCCGTTCGCCCGGATGAACTTCGCTTGTACTATAATACCAGAATTTTTTATCATTGGAAATTTGGGGTGAAAAAACTTCAAAATTCCCCTTGGTAAGTGCTTTTGCTTTTTTTGTTTCGATATCTTTTATATAAAGATGCGCATATCCTGTAACTTCTGAAACGTACCAGATTTGTTTATTGTCGGGCATCCAGCCTACGGATTGTTGGTTGAACCACCCGATTCCCGGACCTGCAATCCATGCTTCATCATGCTGATGTTCAAGGTTTTCAATGGTGCCATCTTCAATATTAAGCAGAGCCAGCCACCGATCTTTATAATCGTTTGAGTTTACTTCGACAAAGGCATGCTTTCCGTTATCGCTCCAAACAGGTGCAGAAATAGATCCGATCCGATCCTTGTTTTCATATTTTTTATTCGGATAATCTTTGGTGTATTCCGGCACATAATCCAATCCTTCAAGCGAATCGAAACTAACGGCATAGGTTTTACGATTGCTTATATCGTAAATAAACATTTTGAAAACCGCAGCTTCGTCGCCCACTTTCGACCGTGTATTTTGATCTTCAGTATAGCCCGATTCTGTGATCCAATTCGGTACAATGGTTCGTTTCGAAGGCTGGCGCTTCATTAAAACATAAGTAACAAAGTTACCATCGGGGCTTAAATCCAGAGATGAAATGAACATGCCATTCAGATCTATTGAGAGTGGCTGTTTCTGCTTGGCTTTTTCAGAGAATATTTTTGACTCTTCCTCCCTTTCTTTGTTTTCCCTCAGGTATTCAAATAATTTCATTTGATCTTCTTTGAGCCATTCATCTTTAGCGTCCAACGGTTTTTCACGCGCTGCATCTTCAATAAAATTAGTGATCTGCTCTATCTGCCCGGATTGTAGATCCCAGGTAAATAAATTGTTGCCATCCCTGAATGCAATTTTTGTTTCGTTGTGCGAAAACTGGGGATTGCTTTCACGACTAAGGGTATTCGTGATTTGCGTTTTCTTGAAAGTTTTTAAATCCAATAAAAAAATATCGCCGTTTTTAGCATATAGTTTTTTGCTTTTATCCTTATTATAAATGGCACGGCTTGATGGTAAATTCCACTCATCTTCGAAGCTTACCTTCGAAATATTTTTGTCAGACAGCTTATAAGCATATAGGGAATCATTGAGTGCATTTTCCGGATTCCAGTTAAAATATAGGGTTTTACTGTCGTCAGACCATTCTATATTGGATGGTAGGTTCCCGACAAATTTATCCCCTTGCATAATTTCTTTAATACTGATTGGTGATACATTTCCCTGCTGAGCGAAAAGGTTGTTCATTGCGCAGCAAAAAATGATACTCAAAGAAAAATAAAGTTTAACAGATTGGTTCATGGTGATTGTTTTATGCGGAAATAATTTAGTTATCGTCAACAATATTATAAAATTTCTTGCTGAGAAAAAAGAAGTTGGGACTGATTTTAATTTGATCTGCCTTGTGAACGCAGTATTCTCCATTCTTCTTCATTTTGTGGGGGCGAAATCAAATTTTCTTTCTGAATTAACGACAATGCTTCAACCGGACACGAAGAAACACATAAACCACATCCCACACAAAATTTAAGATCGGCTTTGATAATCCCATCGACCAAGCTTAATGCATGAAACTGACAACGCTCGATACATGCTTCGCAACCGGTACATTGTTCTTCGTTTACGGAAACATAAAAATCAGAGCTGGCAATTGAATTTAAACATCCTTTTTCTGCAATTCCCCTGAGTATGCCGCAGGAACAGGTGCAACAATTGCAGATATAATTTACATCTTCCTGGGCATTGTTGGTTGAATGAACGAGTCCGGCTTTGTTGGCTTCATCCAGAATTTGTAAGGCTTCTTCTTTTGTTAATGCCCGGATATCATCGGTACGATCAAAGGCATTTGGCTTACTTGAAAACACCAGGCAATTTTCGAGCGGGTGGTCACACCCCTGTCCGATTAATTTTTTCTGAACACGGCAAATGCAGTTTAGGACACCCCATGAATTTGCCCCGTTTAAATAAGTGGATGCCTTTTCGTAAGGCATCACATCTATATTTACAGGAATTGCTTTTTCAACAGGAATTACCCTGTGAACCGATGGGCTGATGGTCATTACCTTATGAAATGATTCCTGGTAATATTCCTCGAATAATTCGGCAAATTCCTGGTCTATTTTTGCATTCTGTCGTTCATAGAAGCCTACTACAAATGGGATCAGTGAAAAAACCAGTCCTTTACCTTCTTCTCTTTTTAATTCGATAAGCCCTTTTTTTACCATCCCAACCAGTTTAGCTTTTGTTTCAGCTTCAGGTATTTTAGCAGCTAAAGCTATTTCCTGAATTGATTGAGGATGTGCCTTTAAAAAGCTTGCCAATTCGGCTTCTTCTATGGTAAACAGTTTCTTTAGTATTTTAAGTTCTGCACCGCTTTTTGTTTCTGGATAACCATTGGGTAATTCATCAAGTTTTAGGGCAAGTCTTTTGTAAGCGTTGTTCATAGAAGGTGTTTTTACAGGGCCAAATGTAATTATTTTTGGCGATCTTGTATAAATAAAGGATCCGGGACAAAGGCCTGGTTTAATTAATACGGATAAAATTATAAGTGATGGTTCCTTTTTGCAGGTCCGTTGCCGTAGGGTCTTCTGAAAACTTGGCCCTTAAAGCTGCTTCCCGGGCGAGGCGGCGAAGGTTCAAATCCGAAATATTTGTGCCCTTGGCACCATCAACGGCACGAACCACATCTCCCTGGCGGTTAACCCAAATGCTAACAACAACCCTGCCTTGTTCCGGTGAATTATAGGTCGGCTTTGGTAAAACTTTGGCACCACGGCCTGCCAAACTATACGAAATTCCTTCTCCTTCACCGCCGAGCCCTTCGTAATTTAACGACTCAGGGGTGCCATGTAACTGACCCTGATCACCAATGCCTTTCGTAATTCCTTGATTGGTTCCTTTAGCGTCGGTGGCGTTTGATTTTTTATACAGGGCATTTGGGTTAACAACCGGATCGGGTTCTTTTTCTACTTCTTTCTTTTTATATAAAGCATTTGGGTTAACGACCGGTTCCGGCTTTTTTTCTTCAACCTTTTCAAGCGGTTTCTCAACCACGGGTTTAATATCTTCTTTTTTTGGCTCAGCTTTTTTTTCAACTGGTTTTGGAAGGGGAGGTGCTTCTTCGGTTTCCTGCTGAATTACCTCTTCTGCAACTTTTTCTTCTGTTTTTGGCTTTTCAGGTGGGAGTTCTGCCTTTTGCTCCTCTTGTTCCTGTTTAATTATTTCTTCTTCCTTCTCAGGTATTGAAGGAACTTCTTCCGGGATGGTTTGTTGTACGAAGCCACTTCCAATATCACTGTTCCCCAAATTAACTTCAACTCCTTCTTCACCGGGTAAAGGTAAGGGTGTAGATAAACCCAAAAAAAGCAATGCAATGAGAACCAGAGCGTGATAAACAATGGTACCGATAATTCCTTTTATTTTATCGCCTTTGTTTTTCATTACAAGGGTTTTGTGGCAAGGATCACCTTGTGTTTTGAATTGTGCTTTTTGTTAATGGTATTTACTGCATCAATTACATTTACAACATACTGAACCGGAACGGATTGGTCCGATTTAAGCACAACTGAAGCTTCTGTCTGGTCTGAAATATTACGGTAGATCCTTTCTTCCAATTGGGTTTTGTCTACCCTGTTTTCATTAACAAAATACTGAAATTGATCGTTAATATAAATGGTCGTTGTTTGTTTGGCCATCGTTTTACTATTACTGGAGGGTAAAAGCAATTTAATGGCATTTGGGCTCACGAGTGTTGAGGTTAACATGAAAAAAATTAAAAGCAAAAAAACAAGATCCGACATGGATGCTGTGCTAAAATCTGTTTTTCGCTTATTTCTCGATTGAATAGCCATTGGTTGTTATTTAGCAGGTTCGTGTAAAAGGTCCATGAACTCAGTGGCCCTGGCTTCTAATTTATAAATGAGTTTTTCGATGCGTGCAACCAGAATATTGTACATAATATAAGCCATAATCCCGACCACCAAACCGGCAACAGTTGTTACCATTGCCTGATAAATGCCTCCCGAAAGCAATGCAATATCGATATTATTACCGGCCATCGACATATCATAAAATGCCCTGATCATGCCGATTACGGTTCCTAAAAATCCGAGCATCGGTGCTGCCCCTGAAATGGTAGCCAGTCCGGCAATGTTTTTCTCAAGCCGGGAGACCTCAAGTTTACCAACATTTTCGATGGCTGCATTTATATCTCCAAGCGGTTTGCCGATTCTTTGCAATCCTTTTTCGATCATTCTGGAAATCGGACCAAACCACATATTCCTTTTATTCTTTTTGAGAATAATTCA
>CAYNTB010000236.1:0-4445 GCA_964399905.1 uncultured Bacteroidales bacterium
GCTCAGGTGCCACTAAAAACAGTTACCCCTGGAATCGAAAAGATATTTATGTAGAAAATAGTCCGCTTTACAATGCCGATAAATTTCAGAATTCAATTTTGTTATTGCACGGAACCAGTGATACAAATGTGCCTTTGGGAGAGAGTTTGCAATTTTATACTGCTTTGAATTTATTAGGCAAAGATGTTGAAATGGTGCTGGTTGACGAGCAAAACCATCATATTCTGGATTATGAAAAGCGAATTAAATGGCACTATACCATTATCTCCTGGTTTGATAAAAAATTGAAAGATCAGCCACAACAGTGGAATAAATTATATCCGGAGAAAAATCTGTAATGATTAAACCGGAATAAGAAATAAAAAGGGCGTCTGTAACAGATCATACGCCCTTTTTATGCAATAATGAAGCTTTTACTTCTTAAGCAGGTCGCGTATTTCGGTTAGCAATAATTCCTCTTTGCTTGGTGCAGGTGGTGCAGCAGGTGCTTCTTCTGCCTTCTTTTCCATTTTTTCCTTCATTTTATTATACACTTTTACCACCATAAATACGGAGAATGAAACGATTAAAAAGGTAATAATTGCATTGATAAAGAGACCATACGAGATGGCAACTTCAGCAACTGCATCTCCTGCTCCCGGAGCACTTTCAACTGTGGCCTGTAGAATTACAAACTTTAATGCTGAGGAATCAACACCGCCTAATAAAATGCCGATGGGGGGCATTAAAATGTCGTACACAAATGATTTAACAATAGCTCCAAAATAGGTAGCCATAATCAAACCTACGGCCATTTCAACGACATTTCCCTTGCTGATAAATTTTTTAAATTCGTTCATGTTGTTAAGGTATTGGTTTATATGAACGAATATAAATACTTTTTTCGCTGAATTTCCAGAAATATTTTCAGGGCTTCATAAAGCTTTACTTCAGAAATACTTGTCAGACTATCTCCGTCCGGATAATTTTAACGACTAAATCGGCAGTTGGATCGGGACATCGCACATACTCGGTGGTAATCCCATTTTGATTAATTATTTTTTCGTAGGCTGTGCCCTCATATTTCCAGCTCAGGGTTACATCGTTTTCCAGTAACCTGACGAAATCGTTAAGGCTGGAACGCAGCCATGGACATATTTTTCCATAATCAGCAGGATATTCAAACCGGTCTCCTTTTTTATGGCACCAGCTATCTTCCCTGGCTTCATAAATCTCAAGATCAATTTTAAAACGTTTTCGTTTGGCTGCTTGTTCTTGATCGCCGGCAAATGCATCGCTCATAAAGAAAGGTGCAGTGGTAAGCCCCAGCACTCCGCATCCGGTTTTTTTGATAAAATCAGTTCTTTTCATAGGTTTCTTTTTATGATTTATTAGGTGATTATTTCTTTTTTTGGATCATCTTGATGGCCTGTTTTGCGTAGAACCGAATATCCCAGTTTTCATCATGGGTTACTTTTTGCAGATGAGGTATGGCGTCCTCAGGTAAGGCTTCCAGCAGCATACCCACTGCCTCCCTTCTCACTTCTGTTCTTTCGTCGCCTAAAGCCTCATAAATAAAGGGTTTGGCCCGTTCCATATCAATCAACATCATGTTGCGCATCGCCCCTGTACATTTATACCATGCATCGCTATCCAATTCTTTTTCAAGATAGGGAAATATCCTTATGTCTCCAATCTTGCCCAATGCAGTCAGCATGACATCATAACGAATTCCTTCCCTGGGATGTTCCAGAAAAGCGAAAATTGTATCCGCAGCTTCGGTGGCTCTTAGATCACCCAGGCAAAAAATGGCCGTCTGGGCAATTCCCGGTATTGGGTCATTCATGGCCGTGATCAGGTGCGGAATGGCTTTGCGAACATTATTCTCAGAAGCTGCCTGCATAGCAAATTGCTTAATGTCAGGGTTCGGATCATTCATCAATTCAAAAAAAGCTTCGTGGCTTTGTTCTCCCATTGATAAGAGTTCCCTGTATGGTTCTGTGCTTCGGTATCGTCTGTGAATTGGTTTGCGGATATTTTCACCTAACATTTCAACTACCTCTTGATCATAAGGTTTACTTTCTGCAATTTCGTTTTTCTGAAGTGATGAAAAATCGACCCAGAACAGAGAAATGGCCATTAATAATACGGCATAGATTGTTATGAGCAAGCCCACTTCTTTTCGCTTTTCAGGCCTTTCTTTTTTGTAAAATAAACGCATGGGTGCTTTTAATAGCCATTTAATAAATCCGGGAATGGGAAATAAAAATGGGGTTCGTTTCCGGTATTCGTCATATTCGCTTCCTGAAATCTCTTTCATTTTTAACTCTTCAAGCATGCAAATTCCAATGATGATCAAAGTAGAAAGCAGAAATGGCAGGGTTCCATACCAGCCCCAGCTTTTTTTCATATTGTTCAATGAAGGCCCGTAAAGCATTAATCCGTAACTCCAGATGATCCAACCCAGGTATTGGGGATGCCGCGAATATTTATAAATCCAGTGTTTGGCGATTTTGTCTTTTTTAAATCTGGTTTGTAACCAGGCGAATACGCCCAGTACAAAAATTAATGTGCCGCTTATCATGAAAAAATAGACGAGGAAATGATGGGCATTCCAGTTAAATAATTTGGCGGCCCAAATGAGTATCCAGTAGGGGACAAGTGTTACTTTTCCGAGATCGATTAGGGAGAGCGAGAAAACCTGGATTATTCTTAATTTCATTTGTCCCAATACTACATGAAAAAAATAATGTTGAAAAGCCCGAGTCCGGCCAGGTAAAACATGCTGTTGGCAAAAGTGGCAAATACGGGTAAGAAAAAGGCGATCCCACCCACCCAGGCCCAGGCGGTTTTTCGGGTTGTAAATCCTAAAATAATAAACCCGATGATTAATCCAAGGCATATATAGCCCAGCAAGCGGATCGAATAAGCACTGTAAAACACCTCAATTTTAAAGTTATCATAGGCAGGGTCGGAATGTGGTGTTTGGATAAATGATTGAATAAGTTGATCGAGCAAACGGGGTAATTCGGTAAAAGCAAACATCAGCCCGATTGAAAATACAATGGCCAATAACAGGAGCCCTGCATTCTTGAAAATTTTTGTATTCATGATCAGGGGTTTTTGGTTATATATTGATGAAAAAATTTCAAACAGCTATAAATGGAGATGATCTCCATCCAATTTACCCTCAAATTAAATAGGTTGCCATCAGTAAATACCTGATAACAGTCAGTTATTCAATGCCTAATCTTGTTTTGGCCTCCTCTTTTTTAAATTTACTTCTTGTAAACTGATGTGCTTCGGTATTGAAAACGTGATCGTCAAAATTAAAATTATTTTGATGATGTGAAAATGTGAGATACAAATACTTCAAAGTTTCCGCGAAAAAGAATGTGGGCATATAATCCTTTTTTTCCATGGTTTCAACATTCTGTATGCTGGTATAAGCTACTTCTGTTCTGCAATATTTTTTAATATCATTCCAAAACTTTTTATTCATATTGAAATAGATGCTATCGCCTGTATAATGATATAAATAGTAGGCAGATTCCATGATTTCGGGATTCAGATTGTAGGCCGGATACCTTGCTTTTCCGCTTTTATAATCATAGCCGGATGGCTCCAGACCGTATTTGTCCCAAAGCCATTCCCATGTTTTTTGCAGTCGGGCAGCGCGATCTATGTCCCCTGACAAAGCCAGGTTCGCCGGGAAAAAAGCATCGTAAAGTGTTACCACCGAACTTGTGTGTTCACCCGTATTCATGTCAACACGGCCATACCAAAGTTTTCCGTCATATTCTTCGGCAAGGTATTGCTGGATGCCCTTGATACTCTCATCCCAGATTGCCCCCAATTCTGGATCACCAAACAGCAAATAACTTTTATACAAATATTCGTAATACGAATCGACACCAGCGCATATATGACTTGTCGTTGATACCCATTCACCGGTTTCCACATCAATCACATCTCCGATTAAACCAATCTCTGACCTTCGGTTATATATGGCCAGGGTGGCTTTTTTACCGGCCTGATAGTATTTTGGATCTTTGGTATAATAGCTGAGCACGCCCATTTCCATGGTATAGGTTGCTGCTTCTGCTACATTAACCGTATCGCCCTTCGCTTCGCCTGTTTTCAGGTTTACCCAATATTTTGGAATCCCTGTTTTGGTATTAAAAGCAAAGAGCATGCGATCAGCGAAATCCCGTGCTTTATCCAATACTTTTGGATTTTCAGAAAGACCGTACATCGCCAGCAAGCCACCTAATATGCGGATGTTAACCTCAAAAATTTTGGCATCTATATTTTTATCGAAATTCAAAGAATCCACCACATAATTTTCAATTTCTTTGGCTTCATCGTTAAAACCCATTAAATGCAGGGTGCTGTATGCATCGATGGGAGAAATGTATAGGGGCTCTTCGTACCAGTCGTGGCTCGATTTTGTTAAAGGAGCAAGT
>CAYNTB010000237.1:0-4413 GCA_964399905.1 uncultured Bacteroidales bacterium
ACCCTTCAGGTATTTTGGGGTGGACCCTATGACGGGCTCAGAAGCATACCCAATGGAACTCAACCCGGAAACCCCAACAGTGGTGTTTATCAAATTGTTGAGGTAATAGATGCACATAAAATCCGAATTTACCCGTCTGCAAAAAAGAATGGCAATCCTGTATACTCTATCGGACGAAGATCTTATGGTAAAATGAGAGTAAGCAATTCGGACATTTATTTACTCGATGTACGATCACATCAGGATATGCACGACACCAGTGATCCATACAAGAAAGGTATTTCAATCATGGGCAAAGAACAAAAAGCCTGGCTGAAAGAAGAAATGTTGAAAAGTGATGCTGAATTTTTCTTCGTGGTTTCGTCGGTTAATTTCAGTGTCCCTCACGAAGGTGGAACTGGTGGAACACCAGAAGCACAAGCTGCAACTGGTCAAATCGGCAGAGATGATGCCTGGACCAGTTATATCGAAGAGCGAAAAGAAATGATAGATTTTTGGGAATCGCTGGGCAAACCTGTTTTTATACTTACCGGTGACTTGCACAATAGTTTTGCAGTAAAAATGACCAACAATGTATGGGAATTTGCATCAGGGCCACATAACTCACGTAATCATGCACTTGCTGCCGAAGGAAGCAGGCCCGTAAACGGAATATATAATTCCAGGGGAAGAGAGGTTGACATTCGTTGGTCAACAGCAGTATTGGACGATGTACCGGGTGGCTTAAGATATATACCCAATTATTGTGTGGTACAGGTCAATAATGTTTTTAATAATCCTGTTGAAGAAGGAAAGGACCGATGGATTCCATTTCCAAGACCTCATGTCATTTTCCAATATTATAACGGTTTAACAGGTGATTTAATGTACGCAGAAACTATTCACGCAATCACAAAATAAAAAATTGAATAACAAAATTCAACTATGATGATTGGGATTAAAGGATCAATAATGGTATAAGGACTTGGGTGTTATATTTCTAATCAAAGCCTACAAATACATTATTAAATTATTGATTGGATACTTAAACAAAAGATTCTTTATTCCCTTCATCATAGATTGAATAAATAATAATTAAATAAAAATCAAAAACATTCTGCTATGAAAATTAAAAAATACTTCTGCGACTGGAAACACCCGATTCATAATCCTAAAAAAAGATTTTATAAACATTAATTATTAAACAAATATTTTTATCTATGAAACGATCTTTAACAATAATTTTGTTGTTCTTCCTGAGCCTGCAATTGGCATTTGCTCAGGGGAAAGTAATAACCGGTACAGTTACAAGTGCTGAGGATGGGTCAACCCTTCCGGGTGTAACTGTAATGGTTGTCGGTACCTCTAATGGGGTAATTACCGACATGAATGGAAATTATCAAATAACAGTGGAAAACAATAATATCGCATTAAAGTTTTCCTTTATTGGTTTTAAGAGCCAAACCATAAAAGTCGGACAATCTTCGACAATAAATGTAACATTGGAACTTGACATGGTTGGCCTTGAAGAAGTGGTCGTCATTGGTTATGGTACTTCTACAAAAGAAGCACTTACAGGTGCAGTTGAAGTGGTTAGCAGCGACAAAATGGAAATGCTACCCGTTGCCACCCTCGAAAATGCATTACAAGGCAATGTATCGGGTTTATTAATGGCCAATGGTGATGGTCAGCCCGGAGCTGCAGCTGATATTCGTATTCGCGGTATCGGTTCCATCAATGCATCAAGTTCTCCTCTTTATGTAATTGATGGTATTCCAGCCCAATCAGGAGCCGTTTCACCAACCAATTTTGGCAATGACGGGCAAAGTTCAACCGTTATGTCAACCATCAACCCAAATGATATCGAAAGTATTTCTGTATTAAAAGATGCTTCTGCAACGGCCATTTATGGTTCACGTGGAGCCAATGGTGTAATCATCGTTACGACCAAAAGTGGTAAAAAGGGCAAGGCAAAAGTAAATTTTAGTGCTCAAACAGGTTTCTCAAGCAATGCTTATAACAATTTGCAGGTACCATTGAATGCTGCACAGTACAAAGATTTATTTATTACAGGATATACCAATAGAGGTGAAGATATTGCAACTGCAACCGAACGTTTTTACAGTTGGTTTCCTGAAGCTGATCATACCGACACAGACTGGATTGACGAAATTTATAATACGGGCATGACTCAACAATACAATGTTGATGTAAGTGGCGGAGCAAATGGAATCTCCTATTTCGCATCGATTGGATATTTTGATCAGGAAGGTGTTGTTATTGGAACTGATTTTGAACGATTTTCTTCCCGTTTAAATATTAAAGCCGACATTAGTGATAAATTAACCGTTACAAATAATATCACTATTGGTAGAACAACAGCCAATGGATCTATTGACGCTACATCATGGAACAACCCAATGCACAATGGGTATATGATCCCTTCTGTCGTTCCTGTTTATGATGAATTTGGCAGATTTTATGGAGATCATGCTGATATTGTAATGGATGGTGTAAACCCGGTGGGTGGCCAACTGGAAGATGACAGATGGCAAAAACAAACACGTATCATCGATAACTTAACCGCTAGTTATAAAATCCGACCTGAATTAACTTTTAAAACTGCCTGGAGTTTCGACCTGATAAACGTTCATGAATTTGAATACCACAATGGCAGATATGGCAGTGCCAGACTTGTTGGTGGTAGTGCTTCTGAAGGCACACAAAATACCGTAAACTGGATTGGTACCCAAACCTTAAACTACAACAAACTATTTGGCGACAAACACAGTTTTGATGCTCTTTTTGGATACGAAGCCCAACGGCTTGACAGCAGATCGCTTTCTGCATCAGCCGAAGGTTTTCCAAACCTAACCTTAAGAACACTGGCCAATGCAGCAAATCCAATGTCAGCAAACAGTTCAGGAACATCTTATTCATTTGTTTCCATGTTCTCAAGGTTTACCTACAACTACGATGGTAAATATTATGCAACCGCTAGTTTCCGTCGCGATGGTTCTTCACGTTTTGGTGAAGATGCCCGATGGGGTAATTTCTGGTCACTAGGTGGATCCTGGCGCGTTACCCAGGAAGACTTTATGAGTGATATTCACTGGATCAACGATTTAAAACTTAGAGTTTCTTACGGTATCACCGGAAATGCAAGTATTGGCAATTTTGCGGCACTGGCAACATACGGATTCGGAAACGACTATGACTCAAACCCTGGTTCCTCACCTTCAAGTATTGGAAACCCATACCTAACCTGGGAAAGCCAAAGTACTTTAGACATTGGAATGGATATATTTGTATTTGACAGAATTAGTGCAACCGTTAACTATTTCAACAGAAAAAACAGCGATTTATTATTGGATCGTCCTTTATCCTTAACAACCGGATTTAATGGCAACCTTCAGAACGTAGGCGATATGCTAAACACAGGTGTTGAAATGGAATTAAATGCACAACTTGTAAAAACCGAAGATTTTAAATGGGATATGGGATTCAATATTACCTTTTTGAAAAACGAAGTAACCCGTCTGGACGAACCCATCATCGACGGTTCTCAAAACCATACCGAAGGTCATGATTATTATGAATTCTACATGTGGCATTATGCAGGTGTAAATTCTGAAACAGGAGCAGCGCAGTGGTACACAGATGAAAGCATGACTACAACCACTGAGAATATAAAAAATGCTGATAGATTCTTTACCGGCAAATCAGGTACTCCCGGTTCATTTGGTGGAGTTAACACCAATATTAGCTATAAAGGATTTAGCTTAAGTGCCCAGATTGTATTTGTATGGGATAAATGGGTTTTCAACAATCAAGCTAAAGGAATCGAAAGTGATGGAACCCGTTCTCCAAGAAGTACGAATTTATACACTTATGAAAACATGTGGAGAAACCCTGGCGATATAACAACTGTTCCTATCTTTATATGGGGTAATAGCAGTAAAAGTAATACAAACTACTCGACTCGTTTCTTATATGATGCAACTTATATTCGTGTAAGAGATCTTACATTGTCCTATACCTTCAAAGAGTCAGTTACCCAAAAACTGAAAATCTCTAACTTGAAAGTGTTTGCAAAAGCGAATAATTTTCTTACCTGGGTAAGAGATGATGGCATGAACCCTTATCAATACGATCCGGAATCACCAGCAAGTGGAGTTGTTAATGGTCTTGTGCCAAAAACCAAATCCATCACATTTGGTGTAAACGTAGGATTTTAATTAAAGTTTTGTAAAAATAAAGATATACAATTATGAAAAAATTTATAAATAAAATATCAGGAAAAACTCCACTGATCATATTGCTTGTTGTGTTTTTTACGGTATCATGCTCAAAGGAATTTTTGGAAGAGCAGCCACAACAATCAGTCTCAATGAGTCAGGCCCTGCTTACCATTAGTGATTTTAATGCAGCAAT
>CAYNTB010000238.1:0-2406 GCA_964399905.1 uncultured Bacteroidales bacterium
ACATATATCCTCCCAACCGCATCATGGGAAAACCCGTCGGCTTGGATGGATAAATGTAAATTTCTTAATAAGAACGTCTTTCGATTTTATATTTAGTTCTTAATCCTCCTCAGTGCTTCAGCTCGTGCTGTTTCAATTTGAGCTTTTGTTAATAGATATCCATCGGTTATCCCTGACATTAAACAGTTGTATTGACACTGATTATGTCTGAGGTTTAATACATGGCCTAATTCATGCGAAGCCGTTCTTGAAAGAGAGCCTCTGATCATTTGATCGTGAGATTCTAATAATAAGGTCTTTTCGGGAATGCCGCCTCCGTTATGCTTATTTGACCATGTTCCGAGAACGCAATGGTGATCAAATCCGCTCATTGCATTTCCCTGAGATTTATTGCCAACAAATGGGAATAAATAGATATGGAACAAATTTTTGTCCAACTCTTCGGGTTTGCTCCTGCTTTCAGGTTGCATCAGTGAATATAAAAGTGGCAAACGAGCCGGATCGGAATGTCCTCAACAGACATTTCCGCCTGCATCCACGGATTGGCCTTCTGAATCTCTGCCACAATTGACAATGTAATTTATTGCCGATTGATAACTGTTATTTTTTACAACATCTTCCTCAATAATTGATTCAATGTTCCATTTAATTTTTGCCTGATCCCAGATGCCATTCATTTCAGGTACGATCAGATTTGTAACATCAGCAGGGCTCACCCAACTATACATGTTTTCTCCTGTTGGATGAAGCCAGCTATCCTGCATAATATGGACCCTTAAGTTCAATTCTAGTATCGTTAACTCAGTTTCCTCGTATCCGTTAAGTTCTTCGGGTATATATTCACTGGGGCCATCCGAGCAATTAAAAAGCAATATTGCCAACAAAATATATAAGAAAGAATTGTTGATTATTATTTTAAAAAAACTGCTTTTATGATGGGCCTTCATCGAATCATTTATTTTGAATGAGAATTTTTAAAGAAACAATTTCAAAAATTCTTAGATGCGTTTAGAAGCTGCCAATCGGGCGGCTGCAATTTGTTCTTTTGTCAAGCCATAGCCTTGCGAACCACCACCCATTAAACAATCGCTCTCGCATTCGTTGTGCCTCAAACTTAATACGTGTCCAATTTCATGGGCAATGGTTCTGGATAATGACCCTCTTTTAAAAGTATTGTGATCTTCTGTTATCAGCACCTTTTCCGGTACACCTCCCCTGTTAAATTTATTGGTCCATGTTCCGACAACTGTATGCCAGTTAAATGGTCTCATTGCATTACCTTGTGAGGTATTTCCAATAAACGGAAATAAATAAATGTGAAATAAATTCGTGCCCAATTCTTCTTCTTTGCTCATGTTTTGTGGCTGCATTAATGAATACAGTTGTGGCAAACGATCCGGATCCGAGTGTCCTGCTGAATCTCTTTTTGTGCCGGCAATAAAACCAATTGTTTCTTCGTAGGAGTCAGTTTTAACAACATCTTCTTCAATAATTGATTCGATAACCCACTCAATGCCTGCCTGGCTCCATATGGCATTAACTTCAGGGATAATAGTTTCCCGAATATCTTTTGGTGTTACCCAACTTTCCATGATTAATCCGCTTGAGTGAACCATGGCAATGTCGGTCATAATATGAACTCTTAGGTTTAATTTCAGAATAGTCTCTTCAAATGTGTCGGCTTTTGAAGTTTTCGGAGCATTATCACTTGTAGCAGAGGTAAAACTCATGGATAGGAATGAAATAAGAATGAGCAAACCAGATATAATAAATATATTTGATTTAATGATGGTGCTTAAGGTTTTCATGTTAATATGATTTTAAATGTTATTTAATTGAACTGAATTATTATAAGTTGAACAACCAACCTGCTTTAAAAGTTGGTTCTCCTTTGATAATCGTAAATGAGTCATCCAGGTTTTGAATGTCCTGGCCTAATATATTCCCGATATTCAGGAAAAAATTGGTTTTTTTGTTATAAGTGAATTTTATACCTGCATTTAACAATTGGTAATTTTCCAGTTCTGTAATGAGCCCTTCTTCATTGTCGTAGCTGGCATCACTGGCAGGTTTCCAGTTCCATGCACTTCTGTCATTTGTGGCCCTTAAACTTACAAAACACAAACCATCAATTTTGCCTGAGAGTTTATAATTGTAAATGATTTTTGAATAAAATGATGAACCGGGATAATAAGGTAATTGGGTTCCTGTTGTTGCATTTTCATTATATGAATAATTATATCCCAGTTCAAATAAAAATTTATTATTCAATTGGTATTTTAAGGTCGATTCGAAGCCATATATTTTTGCCTCATGAATATTGGTTCTTACCCATTTGTCGATGACTGAATCGGGGTCAGGGTTTTCTTCCCAAATGCCGCCGTAAACAGGTGTAATCATATTACT
>CAYNTB010000238.1:2416-4400 GCA_964399905.1 uncultured Bacteroidales bacterium
GAACCAGATGCATCCGGAAATCTGCATATGTGTCATCTATCGGGCCTGAATACCCATGGTGAGTACAATGTGGCCATGACTTCCGATGCTGATGGTATTATAATATCCATGTAATAAAAGTTCGAAATTACGAATGGGAGCATACTCAATACTAAAAGTGGATGTCAGGCTATATTCTGGTTCCAGATCCGGATTTCCGAAACGATAGGCCCTGCCTCCATGTCCATAACCTTCTTCATACAACTCCTGCACTGTTGGTGCGTGAAAACCGCGGCCAACAGATGCCCTGATTCGTAAATTGTAAGCAAATTGATACATTGCAGCAACTTTTGGAGCAAGAACAGCCTTGATGTTTTGAACCTTGTCAAAACGCAAAGCAAAAAGAAAAGTGAATTTATCCATCTCTATTTCATCCTGAACAAAGGCTCCAAATGCATTTTGGGTCTTTTCAAGAACGGAGGTCCGGCTAAACTTTGTGAATCTTAAATCACTTCCAAAAGTTATGATATGGTTTTTATACTGATCCCAACTAAAATAAATCTCAGGATTCAGCACTCCGTTATTTTCATTACTTTGTTCGGCATCCCAATGTGAATATTTCAATCGGGTTGTTGATCGCAGGTGTTCATTTATTATTTGCTCGTAATCCATCGATGTCAGCACCATTTTTCCATAAACATTGTCGCCGCTAAATTCCATGCTGTTTTGGGCATAATAAAGATTTGTATTTAGTGAAGACTTTGAGCTCATTTGCCAATTCACATTATTAACAGTGCTGAATTTTGTATAACCCATATTGCCAATGCGGTGGGCAGGAGCCAGTATGTTAAGCCCGGCTGATTGCTCATAATTGGATTGTGTGGATACACTTAGCTTTTCGTTTACTGGAGTTCTTATTGCCAATGAGGTATTGTAAGTATCATAACTGCCACCCGAAAAAGAGATGCTTGCTTCTGTTTTATCAGATGCTTTTTTTGTAACAATATTTACAATGCCACCCATTGCATCACTTCCATATTGTGCCGAAGCAGCACCTTTAATAATTTCAATACGTTCGATATTTTCAGGTGGAATGATGTCGATATTTTGTCCGGTGTGAATGTGTTCCGTTAGCAAACGGATTCCGTCGATCATAATCAGGGTGTAATTGGCCGGAAAGCCATCCAGGCTTACAATGCTCCTTTTTGGAAAGCCGCTTCCTGTTCCGGTTTCAATATTTACACCTGTTAAATATTCCAGGATTTCGCCAGTAGAACTAACGTTGAGTTGTTCAATCTCTTTTGAAGTAATTACATGCATTACTTCGGGAGTTTTAGATAATAATTTCTTATTTCGTGTTGCAGATACGACAAATTCTTTTAAATCATAACTTTTTAAAGTGTCTGATGATTGAGAATAACAATCAATTGCTAAAAAAACAAACAGGATAATTGTAAGGCGTTTCATTTTTAACTTATTTTATTCAATTCAATTTAAGTATTTGTTATCACCTGATCCGATAGGTGTTAATTTTATTAAGATCCTAAAATGGTAATTTATGCAGGTCGACATTGCCGCCAGATAGAATTAAGCCCACCTTTTTATTTTGAAATAATTGTTTTTCCTTGATTAATGCAGCCAGTGCAACGGCACTGGAAGGCTCGCTGACGAGTTTCATCCGTTCCCAGATTAATCTCATGGCTTCCACAATTTCTTCTTCGCTAACTCTGATGATTCGGTCAACATACTTTTGAATGATTGGAAAATTAATATCTCCCAATTCTGTTTTAAGTCCGTCAGCAATTGTATTTGTGGTTAAATTAGACTCTATTTTCCCACTTTTAAGTGATCTGTAGGCGTCATCAGCCTCAAATGGTTCGCCGCCGATTACTTTGCAATTATTTCCGAAATAATGCGCCGACAATGCAGTTCCGGCAATTAAGCCTCCACCTCCTACGCCCACGTCACCATGTGTTTTTGAAATTTGATTTTTCTCTTCCATATC
>CAYNTB010000239.1:0-4387 GCA_964399905.1 uncultured Bacteroidales bacterium
TGTTAAGATTAATATTAGTTTTTTCATGACTTTTTGTTTTAGTGTGTTTGTAAATGTTATTCATGTCTCAAAGCATCCACAGTTCTTAAACGGGCTGCTTTTACTGATTGATAGCTGATTGTTAGAAGGGCAATTATGATTGAAAGTGCGCCTGTTAATAGGAAAATCCATACACTGATACGGGTTCGGTAAACATAATCATCAAGAAATCGTGAGCCCAGATAAAAGGCAACAGGCCAGGCAATGATGTTTGCTGTTAAAACCCATTTCAGAAAAAGCTTGTTCAGATATAATGTGATGGCACTGACGCTGGATCCCAGCACCCTTCTGATGCCAATTTCCTTTGTCTTTTGTTGAGCCATATAAGATGACAATCCGAAGAGTCCTAAGGCGGAAATAATAACAGCAATGAATGCGAATATTTTCAAAATTGTAAGGAGTTTATCTTCATCCCGATGCATCTTTTCAATATTATCTGCAAGCAGGGTGTATTCGAATGGGCTTCCCGGGTTAGCTGTTGCCCATTTTGATTCTATAAAATTGATTGTTTCCTGAACGCTATTCCCCGTGATTTTGATTAAAATGTATCTATAGTACCAATCTTGGAATAAGATGAGTGGGTCGATCTCATTTTTAAAATCGCGGAAATGAAAGTCTTTGCAAACGCCAATTATTTTATAAACATTAGATCCTCCCGGCCTGATCCATTTGCCGATTGGGTTCTCAAACCCCATTATATTTACTGCTGTTTCATTGATTACCAAGGCTGATGAATCTGTACCATAACTGTTATCAAAATACCGGCCCTGAACCATTTCCAGTTCCATACAATCTTTAAAATCTGCATCCGCGCCTGCAAAATACATTGAGTTTTTATAGGTTCCGGTTTGTTCCTGCCATTCTATTCCATCCATACTTGAATTTATGGATGAGGGTAGGTGTGAAGTTTGGCAAACCGCACGTACATTCGTGTTTTGTTTTAATTCATTGCGTAAAACGTCAAATTTATTAAGGGTTTTTGGATTGATGCGTAAGCAAATAATATGCTCTTTATTAAATCCCCAATCCTTGTGTTTGATGAAATTTATTTGCCTTAATAATATGAGTGTAAAAACAATGAGGATCACCGACATCGAAAATTGAAATATTACAAGGATTTTCCGGAACAACATCCCTGAGTTGCCTTTTGTTAAGCCACCTTTTATAACGATTGCTGGCTTAAAAGATGATAGGTATAGTGCCGGGTATGCTCCTGAAATAAATATAGTCAGTGCCCATATGGCCAGTAAGCTATAAATGATCAGGTTGTTGTTTGCCCCGAAAGTAATTTCTGTTTTTGCGATACTGTTAAAATATGGCAACAATAATATTGAAATAATGGAGGCCACAATAAGTGACAATGTTGTCGTAAGGAATGTTTCAATATAAAACTGTTGAATGATGTTTTTTCGGTTGGCTCCGACTACTTTTCTTAATCCAATTTCCTTGGAGCGATTGACTGATCTTGCTGTGGATAAGTTCATATAATTGATGCATGCAATGATCAGAATAAAAAAAGCAATGAAGGAGAACAGATAAATCAACCCAATTTTCCCATTGCCGAATACACCATGCAGGTGTTCTTTCTTATAGGGATATATCCAGGTGTCGATTTTTGCATCTGGCCGATGCTTGTCGAGCACTGATTTAATTTTTTCGCCGAAAATTTTTGGATTTGTTCCTTCCTTCAATAACAAGATACTTTCATAAGCTTGGTATCCCCAATGCGTGAGTTTATGCCCGTCTGATTCTGCATTCTCGAATGGAATACTGAGATTGAACCTAATGCTTGAATTTTTTGGAATGTCTTTGTAAACGGCAGTAATAATGAAAGCTGCATCGTTTATGATTAGTTTTTGTCCCAGGACGTTATTTTCTCCAAAATATTTTATGGCCATACTTTCTGAAATTGCAACGGAATTCAGATCTTCAAAAAAATTGTTTTTGGTTTGACTTAAAATGGTGATACTCAGAATATCAAAAATCTCTTTGTCTGTACAGTAAATAAACTCCTGAAAAGCTTTGTTATTGGCCCTTACACTGCGGTAAGAACCTATCCTTCTGGATATTAATTCCACTTCAGGAAAATTTTCTTTTAATTCCGGAGCCAAAAGTGGCGGGCATGAGGTTATTTGCCTTTCATTATTATCATATTTTGTAGTCAACCCCAATTCGTATATTCGGTCAATCTTTTGGTTAAACTTGTCATAGCTGAGTTCATAATTTATCCAAAAAATAATCAGCATAACACAGGCCAGGCTCATGCTGAGTCCGATAATGTTTATCAGACTGTAAGTTCTTTGTTTTAATAAATTTCTGTAGGCTGTTTTAATCCAATTACTTAACATAGAAAAAATATAATTTAATTGTTTTAATTTAATATTATTGATATGTCAGGTGGTTTGTGTTGCAATATTTTAGGTTGATATTTATTACTTAAACACTTTTAATGATGTTCAGACAAATTCTTTTGACACGTATAATGTCCATTCATTAAATGATAGCAGCTATTAGATTGCAAATCTTTTCGGGCATATCTGCCCGGTTCTTTTAAAAAAGAATGTATTGCAGGAAGTAAAATTAGAGTGATGAAAAGAATTTGATTTTAATCAGATCATCTGTTATGTTCTTCTGATCCCTGTCCAGGGTTTCTGGGTAAAAAAATATAAAGGAAAGAGGCAGACCTCGTAAAGGCCTGCCTCAAGTTTTATTTTTTCCTTAAATAGATAATACCGTCAATGGTTTTTAGGTTAATTTCCACACCACCCTTGTTCAGTTTGCCTGATGTTCGCATTCCTCCTCCGATAAATGCCAGATTCTTGCTCTTGGAATCAGAAGAAAATTCAATGTCCATATCAGAGTATACTTCACCATCAATGGTTGATAGGAAAATATTTGCATTAACGGTTGCGGGTAATGTAACATCAATTTCTCCGTCGACCGTGTACAAGTTGATCGGATTATTCTGATTTACAGTATTGAAAATAGCTTTGATATCTCCATCGATAACTTTTGTAGTAATCGCACCTGTTACATTCATAAATTCTAAGTCGGTACCTAATGTGCTAACTTCAATTTCATTGCTGAAGTCTGTAAATGAAATGAGGTCGCCTTCGGTAAACGGACTGGAATAATCTACCTTTAATGCAAGGCTGTTAGGTACTTTGAATACATAGTTTGCGTCTGACGATTGACGTGAGGCTCCATTAATTTCAATAATATTCTCAACAATATTCATATACAGTCCAATTCCGGTATTATCCTCAGCACCGCCAAAGATAGGTTTTAAACCATCGGCTCGTTTGGGTGGCGCTTCATAATTTGTGCATTCAACCACAATTTCGGAACCGTTATAACCAACAATGCTAATTTCACCCAATAAGTTTTCAATGACCAGTCGTTTGGCATTTTTTATGGGGAAATTAAAAGTTTGGGCGTTCACCGCAAGCGCGAAAAAAAGAACCAGTGTGATACTTAATACGATTTTTTTAAATGTTTTCATGATCTTGTTTTTTTATTGTTTTTTTATTTTTCTTTCATTTATTAGTGGTTACCCTGCGAGTTTTAAAAGGTTACAAATGGATTAAAAAAAAACCGGCAAAAGCCGGTTTTGCAAAACTAGGTGAGAATATTCAATCCTTTATTGGCCATTGTTTTCACCGTTTTATTGGTATGTTCCGATTTTATGATTTGTTCTAAATAATTCGATGCCCTTTTCTCGTTTAGTTGGATCATCATATTAATAAGTGTAATTTGAATAAACGGATCGTCTTGTATTGCCAGGGATTCAATGAGTGAATTCCTTACCATTTCATCATCCGTATATCTCGATAGTGCTGTTATAGCTGCCATCCTGACGTTAACATTGTCGTCTGTGTTCATTGTTCGAACCAGGGCAGTTGTGATTTCAGGATCTGCAAACTGAAGTTCGCTCATATAACTTACCGCTTGTATTCTGGTTGTTGGAGATTGTTGATCCAGTTTAGAAAGAATGACCATTTGTTTAAGCCCCGTAATTTCTGACTGCAAGTTGGCAATTTGATCACTGCCCGCCGGGTTTTTTGCAATTATTCCGATTATGACACCTGAAATAAGAATCGCGAATCCGGCTGCAATCTGCAGCCATGGGTTTATGGTTCTGTATGAAAACTTATTTGGGTTTAGTGTCGGTTGAGGTCTTTTTAGGTTTGATCGGAGCGCAGGACCGTGACCGAAACCTTCGAAAGAGATGGCGCAGCCTGGGAGCGCATCAGCAAGGAAAAAACCAGGCTTGTCAGTGATACATTGCTGCGGATTCGCCGTACGACAGATAAATTCTGGCCTGCGATCGTCACCAGGACATTTCAAC
>CAYNTB010000240.1:0-4383 GCA_964399905.1 uncultured Bacteroidales bacterium
AGGTCAGGGCGACCTGCGGCAGGGCCGTGGTGATGGCCCGGATGACCCGGTTCAGCCGCAGGAAGGTCGGGTCGGTGTTCAGGCCGATGTTCAGCTTGCCTGCGACCTCTTCGCGCAGCCCGCGGGCAGTGCGGACGAACTCCTCCGCCTTTTCCAGGGCAGCCTCGGCGTGGGGTTGCAGGGCCTCGCCGGCCCGCGTCAGGCGCATGCCCTTGGCCTGGCGGTCGAAGAGCGTCACGCCCAGTTCCTCCTCCAGGTTCCGGATCTGGGTGGACAGGGCCGACTGGCTCAGATGCAGGCTTTCCGCCGCGCGGGTCAGGTTTTCCGTGCGGGCCACGGCCAGGAAGGCGGTGAGCTGGTGCAGTTCCATTTTTGCTCCGTTCGGTTTTTTCGAACGCCTGTTTCACAAATCCGTATTGGATTTGTCAAATCCATCCCGGTACTCCGTCCCCCAGACAAGGAGTGCCCCATGCGCTCGCGAAAACTCGGACCGGTCCTGCTGACCGGCTTCATCATCGGCCCCATTCTCGGCTCCGGCATCATCATCCTCCCGCCCCTGGCCTATGGCCTGCTCGGGGACTGGGCCCTGCCCGCCTGGGTGGTCATCACCCTCATCGGCGCACTGTTCGCGGCGGTCTTCGGCGGCCTGAGCATCCTGTTTCCCGGCGACGGCGGGGTCAGCCAGTGCGTGGCCCAGGCCTTCGGGCCGCGGGCCAGGGTGCTGACCTCGTACTTCCTCATCGGCGCTGTCTGCGTCGGACCCGTGGCCGTGGCCCTGACGGCCGCCAGGTATCTCGGGCTCGGCGGAGCCGTAGCCGACGAGGTCGTGGCCATGGGTCTGGTCGGCGTCATCTGGGTCCTGCTGCTGCGCCGGATCTCGTCCCTGGGCACGGCCGCCTTCGTCCTCTCCACGGCCGCCGCCGTTCTCCTGCTGACCGGGGGGATCGGCTGCCTGCTGGCCATGCTTATGTTGCCAAATTGTTTGGAGGTGTTCGTTCTGCCGGATATATTCACCGGTTTGGAGCTATTATCACTTTCGGGTACTTTATTTATCACCTCTTTAATCTATACCAGCTCAAAGTAAGAGACGGAATGGGATTTAAAGAATTTGTATTTGGAATGAATTCGTTGATGTTCAACAAACAGGATATTAAGGATCTGGGTGCTTCTATTAAATGGTTTTTAGGAAAAGGCCCGCGTCCGGAATATGGCAGATGGACCTATTGGGAAAAGTTTGATTATATGGCTGTATTTTGGGGTGTTGCAGTGATTGGATTCTCTGGCCTGATATTATGGTTCCCGGAGTTCTTTACATTATTTTTGCCGGGCTGGGCAATTAATGTCGCTCAAATAATTCATAGTGATGAAGCTTTATTGGCAACCGGGTTCATCTTTACCATTCATTTCTTCAATACACATCTAAGGCCTGAATCATTTCCCATGGACACTGTGATATTTACAGGCCATGTTCCTTTGGAGGAGTATAAAAAAGACCGTCCACGCGAATATAAAGAACTGGTCGAATCAGGGAAATTAGATAGTATGGTGGTTGAAAAAGAAATTACAAAATCAGAATTGAAAAGAATTAAATTCTTCGGCTTCCTGTTTTTGGGTATTGGCACAGCAATTGTAATATTGATCATATATTCAATGTTGGCCGGAGTTTATTAACAGATAAAATTTAAACTAAAAAATGAATATATTAACTGACTAAATAAAAACGATGATTATGAGAATTCTAATGTTTATTTGTATGGTTGTGTTTCTGGGAAGCAGCAACCTGATGGCTCAGGACTTTGAGTATGTGGGATCGAAAAAATGTAAAATGTGTCATAACAAACCTGCAACAGGTGCACAGTATACACAATGGGCAGAATCTAAACATGCCAAAGCAATGGAGTCTTTAAGTGCCGAGGAGGCAAAAAATCCTGCTTGTATTAAATGTCATTCAACAGTTGGACATGTTGATGCCGATTTGGTAGCAACTTTAAAAATTGATGAAGGCGTATCTTGCGAATCATGTCATGGACCAGGCAGCAAATATTTTCCAAATGCCATCATGAAAGATAGAACCAAAGCAATGGAAAATGGTTTGATTATGCCTACCAAAGAAGTATGTATCAAATGTCATAACGAAGAAAGTCCTACTTTTAAAGGCTTTGATTATGACGAATATCTCAAAAAAGTTACCCATCCAAATCCTGAAAAATAATGAAGGTTATAAAAAAAGCCCCGGATTACGGGGCTTTTTTTATGCGTCTTTAGCTGGTTTAAAATAAAGCTGAATGACATTCGGCACAATTTGTTGCTTTCCATTCCTCACCAATATCAACAGGGTGTTTAAATTCCAACGATTCAAATGTAAGTGATCTTTCCAGATTATCCGGCGACCCCTGCGCATTAATACTATGGCATAAATTACAGTCTTTGGGTATGATGTGGTTCTGGTCACTTATATGTTTATCATCATGACAACGGAAACAACCATTGCTTTCAATGTGCCCAATATGATTTGGATAGGCATCCCATTTAACTTTCATAAACGGGAAAATATTTTTTGAATATGCATCCTGAATGGCTATAATTGCGTTTTCGATCAGTACCGGATTGTTATCCATAAATTCAGGATAAGAATCTGAATAATACGATTCTATTCCAAGTCGAATGGCTTTAAGTGCACTGTCTTTGGTGGGATATTCAGAAGTCAACAAACCCATGGCACTTAATTTTATTTCAGGGATTTCGGTAGAAATTAAGCTTGCCGTAAGTGCATTGTCAATAAACTTAGAGGGTGATAAATAATTATGTGAAGGCCGGTTGTGACAATCCATACAATCCATTGTTCTGCTTTGTGATGAATTTATAAGTTCTTCATCAAGGGGGTTTTCTGTGTCTTGATAAATCCGGGTTTCTCCTGTTTTATTATTGGTAAATTTCACCCATGGAATTTCTTCCCGATCGGGTGAACTGGCTATATATTCGATGGTTATATCAGGATTGATGTGCCAGTGAATGCCTTCCTGTAAGCCAAGTGCACTATAATTGGGCCCGGTTTTGATTTGTAAACTAATGTCCCATTCAGAATTTTGTTCGTCGGCCAGGAAATGTTTTTCGAGCCTGTTCTGCTGTGCATAAAATTTTTCCGGCCAGTGGCAACGCTCACAGGTTTCACGGGCAGGCCTCAGGTTTTCTACGGGTGTGGGAATCGGGGTTGCATATTTTTTGAAGAGCACAGAATAAACCTGGTACATCCCTGATAGTTTTGATCGCACATACCAATCTGCACCTTCTCCAACGTGGCATTCAACACAGGCCACCCTTGCATGTGGTGAATTTTGATAGGCCACATATTCAGGTTCCATTACATCATGACAAACTGTACCGCAAAATTCTACTGATTCAGAATAATGAAATGCCTCATAACTTCCTACCGATGATAAAAACAGGAAAATTGCCGAGCCAATAATAAAGACCGTTAAGGCATTTCGATGCTTGGGATCATTGAAATCAATTTTGGGCCATTTGAGTTTCTTCAGCTCATTGTTTTTAATAAAAGCTTTATGGCGCATCCACATCCCAATCGGAATCAGGATCAGCCCAAATACTAAAAACATGGGCAATACCATATATATAAAAATTCCCAGATAAGACCCGCCTTTGTCAAATAACAATGAAATAGTGAATAAAAATATGATCATTGACAGGGAAATGATGGCAATTGTTGCCCCAATTAAAGAAGTCCAGTTATAAGCAGTTTTTGGTAGTTTCATGTTAAGTCATTTATGAGATAAAACAAAGTTAGACATTACTCATGTCGATATAAACGTTTTACGAATGATATTTATCATGCCAAATACGATATTTACACGCCTGATTACAACAGAAAAGTTAATATGTTAAGCATCATTTGCTTTTCGTTTTGGACAAGAAGTTAAATGATCCGGGAACCTGTCCCAAATATTGTTCATGGCCAATGCCGGATTTTTATCTCATTATTTTACAGCCGGAATTTTTAAAACTTGTATATTCGCCATCCAAACTCATTTTATACTCATTTTACTAAAATTTGATATGATACCGAAAGATGGCCAATCCATTCAGACTGCCGAAACAGTAAGGAAATATCCCAGGGGATATAAAGCGGCTTTCCTGATAAATCTGAGCTTATTAGCAATCGGATTTATACTGGAATATTTACTTTCTGCTTATAAAATTACCTTACCTGGATGGCCCGTTAACTTAATCATTATGGTATCTTTTATATCAATACTTTGGGCTTGTAGCAGATTTATCAACCATAAAAATATTGCTTTTTTTTACGGAGTACCTTCTGCTATAACGGCGATAGGATTTGTGATGTTTTTGGTATTGCTAATGGGTCTT
>CAYNTB010000241.1:0-4380 GCA_964399905.1 uncultured Bacteroidales bacterium
AAATACAAAGTAAAATTTAAATAACAATATTAATAAAAATATTAGGTTATACGAATATTGTGGCTTGTGGTTTGCGTAATTTTTGTTTTTATCTTTGTTAAAAATGAGATTGTTAAATCAAATACTGTTTGGGGTTTCCGATCAGTTTTAAAATTAAAAGGAATGAAAATTGCCAAACTGGTTCAAATAATCGAAGATTTTGCCCCTCTAAGCCTGCAAGAAAACTATGACAATTCAGGCCTGATTATCGGAAATCCTGAAGATGAAATAAATGGGGCCTTAATTTGCCTGGATGTTACCCGCGAAATAATTGAGGAAGCAGTTCAAAAGAAATTGAACATGATTATTTCGCACCATCCCCTTATTTTTAAAGGCATCACTAAAATCAACCAAAAAAATGAAGTAGAGCGACTGGTTGTTAAGGCCATCAAAAATAATATCGCTGTTTATGCCATGCATACCAATGCTGACAATTTAGTGAGCGGGGTGAATGGAATGATTGCAGAAAAAATAGGATTGAGAAATTGCAGGGCTCTTGAGCCCGGTAAAGATTTATTTCGCAAACTGGTTACATTTTGCCCAAACAATCATGCCGAAAGCATTCGTGAGGCTTTGTTTCAGGCAGGTGCGGGCCAAATCGGAGACTATGATCAATGTTCATTTAATATCGAAGGAAACGGTACCTTCAGGGCCAATGATCATGCAAATCCCTTTGTGGGCAAAATAAATGAACTACATACGGAACCAGAAACGCGCATAGAAACCATATATCCGGCCTTTAAAGAAAAAGAACTGTTAAAAGCTTTGATGGCAGCTCATCCATACGAAGAAGTTGCATATGATATTTATAAACTGGAAAATAAGTATCACGGGTTTGGATCGGGGTTGATCGGCAATTTGAGTTCAGAATTATCGGAAAAGGATTTTTTTGAGATGTTGAAGGACAAATTTAAAACCGGGCTTATCAGGCACAGCAGTTTAAGGGGGAAACCCATAAAAAATGTTGCTGTTTGCGGTGGTGCAGGCAGCTTCCTGATCAACAAGGCAAAAGCATCCGGAGCCGATATATTTATAAGCGGAGATATTAAGTATCATGAATTTTTTGAAGGAGATAAAAACTTTATCATTGCCGACATTGGACATTATGAAAGTGAACAATTTACAAAAGAATTAATCCTTTCAATACTTATTAAAAAAATTCCTAACTTTGCACTCCAAATTTCAGCAATAAATACGAACCCCATAAATTACTTTAAATAAACGATATTATGGCAAAAGCAGAAGCTAAAAATAGTAAAGCAGAAAAAGAAACAACTGTTGCCAGTGAAGACATCAAACAACCGATTTCAACTGTTGATACAGAAGAAAATATTCAGGTTACAATCGAAAAAAAGCTAAAAGCCTTATATCATCTTCAACTCATTGATTCACATATTGATAGAATTCGAATTGTAAGAGGTGAGTTGCCTTTGGAGGTGCAGGACCTGGAAGATGAAATCGCGGGTTTGGAAACCAGGATTGAAAAATATGTGATTGAAACAGATAGCCTGAATAATCAGATTCTTGAGAAAGAAAATTCAATTAAGGACAGCCAGGCCTTAATCAAGAAATATGAAGAACAACAAATGAATGTTAGGAATAACAGGGAGTATGATTCAATCAGTAAAGAATTGGAGTTCCAAAACCTCGAAATTCAATTAAGTGAAAAAAGAATAAAAGAATTTTCATTTAAACTTGAAACGATTAAAACGGAAATAGAAAAATCGCAAGCAATACTGGAAGAACGAAAGAATGATCTGGAAATCAAGAAAAATGAGCTTGAAGATATTATTGTTGATACAGAAAATGAAGAGCAGGAACTGATTGATAAATCAAAAACAAATCAAAAATTTATTGAGGACAGGCTTGTTGTTGCATACCAACGAATCAGAAAAAATGCTAGAAACGGACTGGCCGTTGTTAAAATTGAGCGTGACGCCTGCGGAGGATGCTTTAATAAGATTCCGCCACAGCATCAGTTGGATATCAGGATGCATAAAAAAATTATTGTGTGTGAATATTGTGGTAGGATATTGGTTGATGATGATATTGCCGATGGCATAAAACTTTAAAAAAAAGGGCTGAGAAATCAGCCCTTTTTTTTTAAATTAAATATTTTCCTTAGAAATTTAAGCCGTAAGTAATCATGAAATTAGAATGCTTTGAATCGATGGTTGCTTTATTTGCATTAACATTCCCATAACCATACATATAATAATCTTCACTGATTTCGGTTAAAACCCAGGCAATATCAAAATAGAATTTTCGTTCTTTAAAACCAAAGCCCAGAGAATATGATTTAATTGAACCTTCGTTTATATCATTTTTATAAGGACTCCCATAGAGGCTGAATCCTCCCCGGAAACTTAAATTCTGATAGCGCCACTCTGTTCCCAACCTGATATTTGAGGTGGTCTTGTAAGTATTGCTGATTTCTTCATTTTCAGTCTGAAAGGCATAATGTGGCGAATCCAAACTGGCAGAAGCATAGTCAATCAATTCGTAATCAACACTGACAAGGCCGTAGTTTTTAAAGATAAAAGCAAAACTTGTAACCGTGCGAAATGGGGTATTCAGGCTGTATTCATAACTTCCCAGTGGAGAAGAACTACTTTCATCATCATAAGTATCCCAGAATGATTTGATGGTCATATCCCAATTGTCTTGTATCTGCGTATAAAAAGTGGGTGTATGTAATGCCAATCCAAATCGAAACCATTCGATGGGCCTGTAAATGGCACCCAATTTTAGATTTACACCGGTTCCGCTGGCATTCAAATTTTCATATACAACGGCAGATCGATAAGTTTCTTCCGGAATTGTTGTTTGAATGGCATATTCCGTAAGGGTATTTCTTTCTTTATAATTAAAATATGGTATGTTCAGGCTTGCTCCGATATAAAGTTTATCATCGTAATTTCCGCCAAATGCGAAGGTTAATTCATTCATTGAACCCCATGTTTCGATAAATTTTTCCTGAATGATACCGCCGGGTGGTGTGGTTCCATAATATTGATTTGTATTTTCAATATTGTTTATTAAAAAAGTCCACCAGGCTGGGGCAACATCATATGAATAATCCCCATAAACATCTTCTTCAATATCTGTGATACTCGATCCGTTTGCAAGTGCCGCATAAAAATCGGCGATTGAATTCGAATTATTTCGCCCATTTATTAATATTCGATTGTTAAAATTCTTTAGCTGATTTACGCCTAATCCGAATTGAATATTTTTCCATTTTCCCCTGGTCTGGATATTTAAATAATCATTTGTAAGCACGACCCCTACATTTTGTATGCCGGCATTTAATCTCGAATCGGATGCCAAATCTCCGTTATAGGTTGATTCTGCATTCGAATATAAAATGGATGTTGAAATATTAAAATCTGAACGGGAAAAGAATCCGATTCCTGCTGGATTAGTACTGAATACCGATGAATTGGCACCCAGGGCACCAAAAGCCCCACCCATGCTCATATACCTGGCGTTACCTCCAAAATGAACGAATGAATATCTTAATGCGTCTACAGATCCTTGTGAATAGGCATATGCTATTGTTAAGGATAATAAGAGACTCAGTATAATTTTTTTCATAACAATTTAAAATTATAGAATTAAACAAGTGCTAAAAAAATACTAACGCTTTCTGCTTCCAGAACCAGATGAGGATGATCCGGAACCTGATGAACTGGAAGAAGACCTGACTGTTCCCGAAGAAGAAGATCTGGATCCTGTGGAAATTATAGAAGAACCCCTTGAACCAGAGCTTGATCTGATGGGTGTTGAGACACTTCGGCTACTCGATCTAACAGGTGCTGAGTAAGAATTGTTTGATCGTGCCGGAGAAGTAATGACCCTCCTTATAGAATTAATTACATTGTTCGAACGGTTATTTGTCGGAGTCCGGTTTATGTTCGTACCTGATGATTCAATGCTTTTGTTTGTATTTAATTGTCTTAATGTTGAACTTCTGGTGTTCGGCGCATTGTAGGTGTTCGGACTGCTGAATTGCTGAACCGGTTTCTGGTATTTTCGGATAACATTCGAATTCTGAACGTTTGATTCTCTCGAATTTAATGATTTCAGATTACTGTTTGTAACCGGTTTGGTATATGTTTTACGTTCCTGGCTAACAGTCCTTTGTTGTGATCCTGAAACCGCACTGCTATTATTTAATCTTCCGTAAGGAGAATTGGTAAAAGTACCGCCGGCTGAACCATTTGTAATGGTTGTGTTGCTTCGGCTCCGGCCTGTTTCAGGAGTTCCGACCGATAATGAATTATTTGAAAATGAACGCGTCGACTTTGTGCTCATTTGGTTGTTTGTTGCTGCATTTCT
>CAYNTB010000242.1:0-4371 GCA_964399905.1 uncultured Bacteroidales bacterium
GATCCTCTAAAATTTTTATGCAGTCTTCAAAACTAAAATCTTCAGGGTTTTTTCCTTTGGGAATTTTGATATTTTTCTTCTGAATGGAAATATATGGGCCGTATCGGCCTTTTAAAACTTTTACATCTTTATTTTCGTCAAACTCTTTAATAATGCTTTGCCTGGTTTTTTCTTTTTTCAGTCTGATGATTTCAATGGCCCGATCCAGATCGATGGTCACCGGATCATCAGTTTTGTCCAACGAATAAAACAATTTTTCATGAAGAACATAAGGTCCGAAACGACCAATGGCCACCTTTATTTCCGATCCTTCAAATTCGCCGATTGAACGCGGAAATTTAAAGAGTTCAAGTACCTCCGTGAGGGTGACATCTTCAATACTTTGATCTTTTTTGAGGCCGGCAAATTGAGGTTTTTCTTCGCTATCAGTTTCTCCGATCTGTGCCATGGCTCCATAACGGCCAATTTTCACATAAACATTTTTCCCGCTTTTGGGGTCAACACCCAGTAATTTTTCACCACTGAATTTTTTCGCATTTTCGAGGGTACTCTCAATTTTTGAATGAAACGGCCCGTAAAAATCACTGATCATGCTGTTCCAGGCTTTTTTACCGTCTGCAATTTCGTCGAATTCCATTTCAACACTTGCCGTAAAATTATAATCAATGATATCCTGAAAATATTGTATTAAAAATTTATTTACCAGTACACCGATATCTGTGGGAAATAATTTTGATTTTTCAAATCCGGTTTTTTCCGTTTTAACAACCGCCTGAATTTCTCCGCTTTTCAATTGCAAACAATTGTATTTTCTGATCATTCCCGGACGATCTTCCCTAACCACATACTCTCGTTTCTGAATGGTTGAAATTGTCGGGGCATAAGTTGATGGACGTCCGATCCCCAACTCTTCCATTTTTCTTACCAGTGAAGCTTCCGTATATCGGGGCGGGTATTGCGTAAATCTTTCCTCACCCTTAATTTCTTTGTACTGAAGCCGATCTCCCGATTTTAAAGGAGGCAGAACATCACTTTGTTCCTGTCCGTTTTCTTCATCCGTCGACTCAATATACAATTTCAAAAATCCGTCGAATTTAATAACCTCTCCTTTGGCCACAAATTTCTCGTCATGATTTGAAAGTGTGATGCTTGCATTGGTTTTTTCCAATTCCGCATCGCTCATTTGTGAAGCGATGGTACGTTTCCAAATCAATTCATACAATCGTTGCTGCGACGCATCACCTTTAATACTTTCATTGTTTAAATAAGTTGGACGAATGGCTTCGTGTGCCTCCTGGGCTCCTTTAGTTTTGGTTTTATATTGCCGGGTTTTAACATATTCCTCACCAAAAAGCTTAACAATTTCTTCTTTGGCCATGGCCATGGCCATTTTTGATAAATTAACCGAGTCGGTTCGCATATAGGTAATTTTACCCGATTCGTATAATTGCTGTGCAATCCGCATGGTATTTGCAACCGAATATCCGAGTTTTCGGCTGGCTTCCTGTTGTAAGGTAGAGGTCGTAAATGGAGGAGCAGGAGATTTTTTTCCGGGTTTTTTTTCTACCTGGGCAATCTTAAATTCGGCATTTTTGCAATAACCCAAAAATTCTTCGGCTTCTTCTTTACTTTTGAATCTTTTGGGTACTTCGGCACTAAATTTTACTTTTTTATCCCCCTGCTTAACTTCAAATACGCCAATAACGCGATAATTCGAGCTTACTTTAAAATTTTTAATTTCTTCTTCTCGCTCAACAATCAATCTCACTGCAACCGATTGCACACGACCGGCCGATAACGAAGGTTTTACTTTTTTCCAGAGCAAAGGCGACAATTCAAAGCCGACCAATCGGTCGAGAACCCTTCTGGCCTGCTGTGCATCAACCAGGTGTTTGTCAATTTTTCTGGGATGTTGGATGGCTTCACTAATTGCAGTTTTTGTGATTTCATGAAAAACAATGCGTTTTGTTTTTTGCTCTTCCAGTTTAAGTGCATTAAACAAATGCCAGGAAATGGCTTCCCCTTCGCGGTCTTCATCGGAGGCAAGCCAGACCATTTCAGCCGCTTTTGCCTCTTTTTTTAATTCATTAACTATTTTTTTCTTATCAGCAGAAATTTCATAGTTCGGGATAAAACCATTTTCTATATCAACCCCTAAGTTCTTTTTTGATAAATCCATAACATGCCCAAAGCTGGATTTTACAAGAAACTCTTTCCCTAAAAAACCCTCAATGGTTTTAGCCTTCGCTGGCGACTCCACAATTACTAAATTTTTTGCCATCTTATCTCTCCAATCTGATACTATTTAAAAATGAATGTGCTGCAAAAGTAAGACAAATAAAATTTTTAAATCCAATTGCCTCCGAATTAAAAAATAAAGTATGTTCATTTTGCCTTAAATTATTTAACTATTTTTGCACAAAAAATAAAAACTAAACATCTGATTTTTAATCATGGGTATTAAACCCTCCGCCTTCTGGCGGGATTGTTCAACTTACAAATTTCAATATACTACTTTTTTGAAATTTGAGTTTCACAAACAAAATCAATTAAGTGGGGAGCTTTAATGACCGACAATATTACAAAAAAAATTTATATAGAAACCTATGGTTGTCAGATGAATTTTTCCGACAGCGAGATTGTCGGATCCATTTTGACCGATCATAATTATGTCACAACCAACGAAATTGAATCAGCTCATATTATTTTCATAAATACATGCTCAATCCGCGATCATGCTGAACAAAGAGTAAGAAAACGTATTGCTGAACTTCGCAGATTAAAGAAAAAAAATCCGGAATTGAAAATCGGGATTTTGGGTTGCATGGCAGAAAGGTTAAAAGAAAAATTACTGGAAGAAGAACAGGGTGTTGACATTATTGCCGGTCCGGATGCATACCGGGACCTGCCCAGATTGATTAACACGATTGAAAACGGGCAGCAGGCCATCAATGTTCTACTATCAGCCGAGGAAACCTACGGAGATATCAGTCCGGTTCGATTCGATTCAAATAAAATTTCTGCCTTTATTTCGATCATGCGCGGATGCCAAAATTTTTGTTCATATTGTGTGGTTCCGTTTACCCGTGGAAAAGAAAGAAGCCGTGATCCGGAAACAATTATTGCGGAGGCAAAAGATTTATTTGAACAGGGTTATCGCGAGCTTACCTTGTTGGGTCAGAATGTTAACTCGTACAACTGGCATGAAGATGGACAAACAAATTTCCCTGAATTATTAGAGAAAGTGGCTGAAATAAATCCATTGCTGAGAGTAAGGTTTGCCACTTCACACCCCAAAGATATTTCTGATCAGCTCATTCGAACCATCGCAGACCATGCGAATATTTGCAAATCCATTCATCTTCCGGTACAATCGGGAAGCAGCCGTATTTTAAAATTAATGAACCGTAAATATGACCGGGAATGGTATCTCGACCGGATTTCCAGTATTAAAAAATACATTCCGGATTGTGGCCTATCCACCGATATCATCAGCGGCTTTTGCAGCGAAACCGAAGCAGACCACCAGGAAACGCTTTCGATCATGGAGACCGTCGGATATAATTATGCTTTTATGTTTAAATATTCTGAACGACCGGATACCCTGGCTGCCAAAAAATATAAGGACGATGTTCCGGAACAAGTAAAAAGCCGACGCTTAACAGAAATTATAAACCTTCAGCAGAAACTATCACTTCAGAGCAACAAAAAAGATGTTGGCAAAACAACAGAAGTTTTGGTAGAAGGTTTTTCCAAAAAATCCGATGCACATCTATCCGGTCGTAACAGCCAAAATAAAGTTGTTGTATTTCCCCGTGAAAATTTCAAAGTTGGAGATTATGTGAAGGTCAAAATCGAAAAGTGCACCGCTGCAACATTGATCGGACAAGCGGTTCAATAAGAAAAGTATATGAGGTGATTCCTTGTTATTGATCGTTATTTAAGCAAGAATTTCGGTTCACTCTTCACTACTCACTACTCACTACTCACTAACTAAACATCCGAAAGTGCGGAAGTCAGGTTATCGAATTTATGCAGATAATCTTCCATTGAACGGGCAATAATTTCGTGCGCCTCATCAATGCCAAATGTATGCGTAATTTCAACATCCCTTGGGTTTCCGGGTAAATCTTTATAGGTTAAAAAATAATGTTTGAGCCGGTCGATAATTAAGGACGGACAATCACCAATATCTTTATAATTCCCATAAACCGCATCATTGTTTAAAACTGCAATAATTTTATCATCCGACTGATTACCATCAATCATTCGAAAGCCACCGATGGGCCTTGCCCTGACCAAGATATCCCCATGTACAATTTGTTTTTCGGTCAGTATACAAATATCGATCGGGTCGTTATCACCCTTGAT
>CAYNTB010000243.1:0-259 GCA_964399905.1 uncultured Bacteroidales bacterium
AGGGTATTTTCTCCGGCATTCATAAATTCGGTAATAACAAATTCAGCCGGAAGTTTAGAGTCCTCGCTGGAACCAACGTTTCGGCCATTTATCCAAACATAAAAAGCCGAACGCACTGCTCCAAAATGAAGATACACCCTGCGCCTGAGCCAATCGGGCGGGAGGGTAAATGTTTTTTTGTATGAACCAACCGGATTGTCATTTTCAGGGATCATCGACGGATAAGGGGGGATGGGTGATTTTTCGACATAGATTGGTG
>CAYNTB010000243.1:336-4359 GCA_964399905.1 uncultured Bacteroidales bacterium
CGGATTGTCATTTTCAGGGATCATCGACGGATAAGGGGGGATGGGTGATTTTTCAACATAGATTGGTGTTCCGAAGCCTTGCATTTCCCAGTTTCCGGGAACCTTGATGTCGGGCCAGGAATCGACATTAAAATTTGTCATATAAAAATCAACGGGCCTTTTAGTCGGGCATTCTGACAGCATAAATTTCCAGTCGCCATTTAACGACTGATACCAGTTTGAAGCATTCTTATCATTTTTCTCAGCCAGCTTTTCACTTTCGTAAGGGAAAAAATGAGCATGTGCGTCCAGTTTATTGATTCCAAAGATTTGAGGATTCTTCCATTCCGGGATATTCTCCTGCGAAAATGTATTGATATTTAACGAAATAATGAAAAATATAATGATCGTAAAAAATTTATGGTCGGTATTCATCAAGTCTAATATTATCTATTCAAATCAATTTGATTTCTGTAATCCCTTTTATGTTTATTAAATTGTATAAGCAATTAACGAACGAAATTAATATTTATCGCCCAATGCCTCAAATTTAAATCTATCAATTTTTGAGGGCAGGTGCTCACTTAAAAATATATTTTCAATTTGATTTATTATTTCCGGGTATTTATCCGCCAAATTGAATTTTTCGTTGATATCCGCTGAAAGATCATATAACTCAATTTCTAAATTTCCTTTATGTATATCCTTTCTTACGGCTTTCCATTTACCCATTCTTAAGGCCTGTTGGCCTCCGTATTCAGGTATCTCCCAATACAGATGTTCGTGTTCCTTTTGAGCAACCTGATGAAGCATGGACGGTAAGAAGCTAATTCCGTCCACATTTTCCGGAACCTTCGCACCACTTATTTCGCAAAGTGTTGGCAGTACATCCCAAAAAGCCGAAATATGATCGCTTTGTGCAGGTTGTTTGATCATTTCCGGCCAACTAACAATCAGAGGAACCCTGATTCCGCCTTCATACAAAAATCCTTTGCCTCTTCCATAAAAAGAGCTGAAAGGCTTCGCGCTGTTAAAATATTCAGGATCGACACCACCGGCATAGGTCGGACCGTTGTCGCTCGTAAAAATGATCAGGGTATTTTCGTAAATACCATTTTGCTTTAAGGATTTCACAAGCTCACCAACCTGAAAATCCAGATATGAAATCATGGCAGCATATGTAGCCTTTGGGAATTGGTTTGGGAAGTATCCTTTTTCGCCCAGATATGGCGCTTCGTCACCTAAAAGATTTTTATATTTCTCAACCCATTCAGCAGGAGCTTGTAATGGTACATGCGGAATGGGGCTGGCATAATACAAAAAGAAGGGATCTGCTTGATGTTCATTAATGAAAGATTTAGCTTCGTTGAGCATAAGCTCCGGGGCATAATCATTTAATTGATAATCGGCATAACTACTGGGATCGTTCGGATCTGCACCTTCAACCAATTTTGTGCCTGGTGAAACAATCCTGTTATTGAGAATTATTTTTTCTTCATTTCTCCACAGGTGGGTTGGAAAATACGTATGCGCCTGGCGCTGGCAATTATATCCAAAAAAATGATCGAACCCTAGTTTTGTAGGAACAGATTCAGAATTTGGAGCCCCCAATCCCCATTTGCCAATCATTGAAGTTTTATAACCCGCCGATTTTAAAATTGAAGCGATGGTAGTTGTGTTGGCTGGAAGAGGTCGCTGACCTTCCAGATTTTCATCATAAAATACTGCTTCATAATTCCAAACATCGCCCCGACTGTCCCATTCATCATTTCCGCGGATGTACATATGCCCCGGATGCATGCCTGTTAGTAAAGCACATCTGGAGGGTGCGCAAACTGCCGAACCCGAATAATGTTGCGTGAAAACAATACCCCGTTCAGCCAAGGCATCGATATTGGGAGTTTGTATTATTTCCTGCCCGAAACATGATAATTCACCATAACCCAAATCATCGGCAAGAATGAAAATGATATTGGGTTTGATACGATCTTCTGATTGGTTGCAGGAATGTAGCCCCAAAATAAATGCTGAACTTAACAAAGAGATCAATGGCTTGTTTGTCATGGGTTAAAAGGTTTTGGATATTACTTAAAATGATCCTTTGCATTATAAGTTGTTAAACTTTTTGTATGTTGTTTTTCCCATGTTTTGGCCATTTGTTTTAAGACGGGATCGGCATGTTCCAAAAACATTTTATAAGATTCACAGAAATGATTCATTCCTTGATCTCTCGGATCGTTATTGCGGTCTTTTGGGCATCCTCCAAAACAATAATTCAGCCATTTACATTTCGTACAATTGGGTGGGAGCTTGGTTTTGCGTTCCCCAAAACTGTTCATTTTGTCTGAGTTTAACATATCAATCAAGCGGTCGTTATGTATGTTTCCCAGCTTCCATTTGGGAAGCACAAAAAAGTCACAGGCAAAAACATCGCCATTGTGTTCAATTACCAGATAAATTCCGCACTCTTTTTTCAGCGTACATTCCGGTGATTCGAACCCTACATACCTGTAAAAAGTCGACTCTATATGCCTCACTGATGTAGTGTCTATTCCTGATTGATTATCTCTTAACCACAAATCAAAAATTACCCTCAGAAATTTTCCGTACTCTTTACCTGTTACCGAAAAATCTGCTGCCCTGGAATTGTCATTCTTATCTTTTTCAACGATTGGGATAAACTGCATCCATTTAAACCCGGTTTGTTTCAGAAATGAATATATTTCGAGTGGATATTTTGTGGAATAGCTGGTAATACAACTAAGGGAATTTACTTCAACACCTTTATTCAGAAGCATCTGAGCTGTAGCATAAACCCGCTCCCAGCTGCCTTTATTATTGATTAATTTCCGGTGGTGATCATGAATATGCTGAGGTCCATCAATCGATAAGCCAACCAGGAAATTATAGTTTTTGAGAAATGATGCCCATTCTTCATTGAGTAATAATCCGTTGGTTTGCAATGCATTTGAAACCGATTTGTTTCGCCCGTATTTTTGGTAGAGGGAGATGGCCCGTTGATAAAATTCAAGACCCATCAGTGTGGGTTCGCCGCCTTGCCAGGTTACAGAAAGCTGACTGGAAGACTGATCCATGAGTTGCCGGATAAGTTCTTCCTGAGTTTCGGGAGACATTCGGTGCTTTTTGCCTTCAAATAATTCTGATTTATCCAGATAAAAACAATAATCACAATTTAAATTACAATCAGGCCCAGAAGGCTTTATAAGTACAGAGCTTAATACTTTCCTGTTTATTCCCATTTTTATTCCAATATTTTAAATGCATCCGTATATCGCATCTAAAAATAACGAATAATTCCCAAAATTTTGGGTAAAAAATGATCAGTTACAAACAAGCAGGTATTAGTAAATTTACTTGAGAAGATGCAGTTTATTTATATGCTGGCTAAGTCTTAAAACCTGCATATTATTGCCTCTCGTTAGGTTCTGAAAATTTCAATTAAATTAAAGATTTCAATTTCCGAATTTCTGATATTGAATATCATTCAAACCCGGAGATTTTCATTCCAGATTGGATTATTTAGGTCTTTGGAGCAATCTTCTGCCATTTTGGTAGATCGCAACAAAAGCATCATTCAAACCATTCTGCTTTAATGTTTTACTGTATTCAACGGCATCTTCAAATGTTTCAAAGTAGCCGGCAGAATACCGGTAAATTCCATCAATGGATGAAACAAAGATTTGTTTTCCGATAAAATACTTTAAGCGGATATCATTTATGTTTGCGACTGGTTTTTGTGAAGCCATGATCTGTACAGTGTAAAGTGTACCCGTAGCCGGTATTTGAATAACATCTGTTGTTAATGTTGTTTGATCAACATTTTCAACTTTTGTACCCGGGATCAACATGGCTGCACCCGGATTCGATTGCAGTGCATCTTGTTTAATGCCAGTGATGAAATGTTTGCCTTCGTCAATAACCAGAATTTCGGACGGGGGAGGTACTTCTTCGGCAACCATTTTATTGACAGGAGGAGGTGTTTTTGAAACAGCTTTATCTTCCCTGAAACTGTATTTGGGGTCA
>CAYNTB010000244.1:0-2651 GCA_964399905.1 uncultured Bacteroidales bacterium
GGTAAAATGAACTGCCACTGCCAACTTTGAACTCATAACTTTGAACTTGGAACTCGAAACAAAAAAAGATGCCTCAAATAGAACTTGTAAAAGGAGATATTACTCAATTAAAGGTGGATGCCATAGTAAATGCAGCAAACCGCTCTTTATTAGGTGGCGGTGGAGTTGATGGGGCAATACATCGGGCAGCCGGGCCCGAGCTACTGGTAGAATGTAAAACATTAAATGGTTGTCAAACGGGAAAAGCCAAAATAACCTCAGCCTATCTGTTAAATTCAAAATACATTATACATACAGTAGGCCCCATTTGGCAGGGCGGACACAAAAATGAGGCCCAATTACTTGGCAACTGCTACAATGCCTGTCTGCAATTGGCTTCAGATAACGATTGCTATTCAATTGCTTTTCCAAATATTAGCACCGGTGTTTACGGATATCCCAAACAGGAAGCGGCAGGAATTGCGATTCGTGAAGTGCAAAGTTTTTTAAAATCAGCAAATAAAAATTTTAATGTTTATTTTATTTGCTACGACGATGAAAATTACCGCATTTACCAATCTGATCTGGAACAATTTCGTCTCTAAAAACCCATCTTAAGTCTATAAGATATTCCTATTGATATATCTATGATTTTTATTCCTTTCCAGAAAGATATTTCAGGTTATATTTGCACCACTTTCAGCTTAATTGATTCTTACTTAAGTTGACTTCTAAGCAAATAAATAATTGTTTTGCGTATTTATGACTAAACTTTGGAGAAATTTTTTATTTACAGGAGTAGCGATTTTAATGAGCTTACCCTCTTATTCGGTTATCGAAAGAAAAATCCTTCAGGCTAAAAGAACTACAGGCGTACCTGTTATTGATGGAAATCTGGACGATGAGGTATGGAAGCTTGCTTCAATTGCAAATGAATTTGTACAGGTTGACCCTTATAACGGGGCCGAGGCTTCTCAAAAAACTGAGGTCAGGATACTTTATGATGATAATGCCATTTATATTGGAGCCATGTTATTCGACTCAGCTCCCGACAGTATTATGAATGAATTGTCAAAACGTGACGAATTAGGTATTTCGGATAATTTTGGAGTTCATATCGACCCCTTTAATGATGCAAACATAACATACGGATTTTATATTAATCCGGCAGGTGTTCAGATGGATAGCAAGGTTCCACAATCAGGGTGGCGTGAAGATAAAAGCTGGGATGCTGTTTGGCAAAGTGACACTAAAATTGTTGAAAATGGATGGATTGTAGAAATCTGTATCCCCTATTCGGCATTACGTTTCCCCAAAAAAGACGTACAACTATGGGGCATTAATTTCTTTAGGGAGATTAAACGCTATAGAGAAAAAAATTCATGGAACTTTGTTGACAAAGGAATCTCAGGAACCACCACACAAGCCGGACAGGCGCACGGTATCACAAACATAAGTCCGCCATTACGATTATCAGCCGTACCATATCTATCGGGTTATATCGAAAACAACAGTGAATATGTTGGTTGGGGAAGATCTTATGGTTATGGAATGGACGTTAAGTTTGGAATTAATGAAAGCTTTACACTCGATGTTACTTTGATCCCGGATTTTAGCCAGGTGCAATCCGATGATAAAATTGTAAATCTATCTCCTTTCGAAACTTTCTATCAGGAACGAAGGCCATTCTTTACTGAAGGAACTGAATTATTCGATCGGAACGATCGTTTGTTTTATTCAAGGAGAGTTGGTGGTAAACCGATAAACAGATCGGATGTCAGTGACGAATATGACGATGAACAGATCATCTCGAACCCGGATGCCACGCAATTGATTAATGCAAGTAAATTATCGGGAAAAACAAAATCCGGACTTGGAGTAGGGATATTTAATGCCATGACAAGCAATACATATGCAGAGGTGGTTGACTCTCTTGGCAATCAGCAACGCATATTAACCCAACCATTTACCAATTATAGTATGGTGGTGGTTGATCAATCATTAAAAAACAACTCAGCTGTTGCCTTTTACAACACTAATGTATATAGAGGGAATAAAGAATATATGGCCAATGTTACCGGTACAGAATTCAGATTTGTTGATAAAAATAATTTTTACTCACTTAGTGGTCATTTTCATCTGAGTCAGAAATACTATCAGGATGAGGATGATGTATTTGGACATAATTATCGATTTAGCCTGGGTAAGATAAGCGGTAATTTTAAATATAACTACTCCCAATCTGCCATGAGCGACACTTACGATCATAATGATTTGGGATATTTAAGAACTAATAATATTGTTAATCGAAGATTAAGTTTCGATTATGATATTTATCACCCATTCTGGAAAGTGATGAATATGTCAAATGAAATATCGTTCGAGTATTCGTCAATATATGAACCCAGGGAGTTTTCGACTTTTCAGATTAATACCCAATCGAGAACAACATTGCGTAATTATACATCCTTACATTTACGCACCGAATTTGAGCCCAAAGGTTCTGATGACCACTTTGAACCCAGGGTAGATGGATGGGTTTATAAAAGACCTGCCTCTTATCAAATCAATTTTTCGATATCGCCCGATTATCGGAAAAAATTTGTTTCAGACATCCGATTTCAGTATCAGGGTACAAGTGAAAGCGGAAGAAATTCGGTTGAATTCACCAT
>CAYNTB010000244.1:2709-4343 GCA_964399905.1 uncultured Bacteroidales bacterium
GTATCAGGTTGAGTGATCAGTTTAATATAAAATTAACCTCTCAGAGTAAATTCGATAACAACGCCTATGGTTATGTAGATGACAGCCTTAACCTCTACGATGAAGAGGTCATTATCTTTGGGCAACGCGATTTACAAACCATCACCAACACCCTGGAAGCAGATTATATTTTCAACAATAAATCTTCGCTCAGTTTACGTTTGCGGCATTACTGGATTAAGGCACATTACAAAAACTATTATAACTTGCAACATGATGGTTCATTGACCCAGAACGGGTTCATTGACGATAATGATTTTAATGTCAATGCATTTAATATTGACATGGTCTATACCTGGAATTTTGCTCCGGGTAGCGAAATTCTCCTGGTTTATAAAAATGCCATTTATGCGGATGTTGATACGAATGTAAAAAATTATTTTGACAACCTTAAATACACTTTTGATTCGCCGATGACCAACAGCTTTTCGTTGAAAATTCTGTATTATATCGATTATCAACAATTAAGAAAGAAATCAAAAAAACCATAAAAAAAGCGGAGCATTTTGCTCCGCTTTTTTTATGGCCCTTCAATTTCCTCCGGTGGATCTTCTTCAGGAGGTGGATCGACTACAGGCGGATCAGGTGGATCGGGCACTCTTCCTAGATTATGCAAATTACACCAATCATACTTAATATTTCTCATAGCAATCATTTTTTGGTTTTTTCTACTCTTTTATAGCTTTTCGAATACCGCTAAAACAAAACTTATTCACTGCTTAATACTTCTTTTTCAAATTAGTCCACATTTGAGCCTCATTTTTTTTAATATTTAACTGGATAGGCTATAAATATTGAGCAGAATCAGTTATTTTTCTTCAACACATTAGGCATAATTGTATCATTTCAATTAGAATCATTAAATTAGCTTCCCAATTAAACCTTATCGCACCAATATGACCAATCGGGGATCTCTTTATACTTTTATGGTATCCTTTGCTTTTATTGGCTTTTTTTTATTAATTGGTTCAAATATATATCCACAGCATTACCCTGACACTCTTAAACCTTTAAGCCGTTTTCAAAATAAAATTCAAAATACCCGGATATCAAGTGCAGAAAATGCCTTTAAATATTATCTAAACTCTATCAGCAAATCTTCAAAAATCAATGACTTGCGCACCCATTTAAATGCAGCATTATATCTGGCGGACCTCTATGCTCAATTCAAAATTAAGGATTCCTGTTTTAAATACATTCAATTTGCAGAAGAAAATAAACTTAAAAATGGATTAGATTCGCCAGAAATAAATTATCAAATAAACAAGATATGCGGGAAGTATTATTATAACACAAACAGCTATACCCTTGCAATTGATCACTTAAGAAAATCACTTGCTTTTAAAAATGCAACGGGTAAAATAAGTTCTGAAGAAAAACTATTTATTTATGACCTTCTAAGCACTTCTTTCAGCCGTCTCCAAATCATAGATTCAACTTTTTTTTATGTTGAAAAATCAGACAGCATCCTCTATCAGATGCAGTATAAGGATACGATGAAATTACTGAGAAATTCGTGGAAAATTGGGATGACATATTATAACCTGGGTAAAAGCCATGAAGCCCTTGATATTTTGTTAGAATCTACCAAACTA
>CAYNTB010000245.1:0-4343 GCA_964399905.1 uncultured Bacteroidales bacterium
TATTTGGTAATTAAGCTTTTATTTGCTTCATTAAATCCTGTATAGAGATACAATTATTTTCCCAAACTGGGAACCCCGTCCCATATTAGTCCTATCTTTAACTCATAAGCAATTGTATCTTGTTTTATTTCAGGCCTATTGTGAATTGTTCACCTAATGGCATTAACTTTGCCGTGGTTTTCATTTAATTCATAACCTATGAAAAGCACCAGGCTACTATTTATTCTCATTTTAATAAGCTTTGGTATTTCGTGTTCAAAAACGAATATCAAAAATATTGATCAAGCGGAAGATAAAGGAATGAGTCAATTAATAGTTGATGCAGGCTTTAATTGGGTGTCGGGGCTAAAAGGCGACCTGGATATTTATTTAGTTAACCCCAATAATGTTTCTACCGAAAGGGAAATCATTAATATTATAAATGACCAGGGTTCCGTGATAAAACGAACGCTAATATCAGATGGCAAGGCTCATTTCAAAATTGATTTGCCTCAAAATTCGCAATACTATATTCAATTTCCGGTGACCGGCGATGAAAAATTAATTAGCGCGCCTGGTTCTGTAGAAATGGTTCTTGGATCAACGATTGAACAGGAATTTACCAAATCAGCTTTGATAAGTTCCGGTGAAATTGAAAGTTGCACCAGTTGCGATAATCCAATGATTAATTCGGGCGGAGAATTTCCGATTATAAGCAGTAATTATACCATCATTCACCAGGACAATGTACCGGGTTGGAAAACCACTGCCACTGATAAAAAGATTGAAATTTGGCGAAGCGGATTTCAAGGGGTTCCTGCCCAGGAAGGGAATCAGTTTTTTGAATTAAATGCCAATCAGGTGGCACATCTGTATCAGGAATTATGTCTGGAACCCGGATCAACAATCATGTGGTCGGTTTGGCACAGAGGGCGTTCAGGGGTCGATGTCGGAGAAGTCAGAATCGGAGCCACGGTTGAATCAGCTTCTGTTTTGGCAACCATGACCGACGGTAATACAGCCTGGGGTTATTATTCAGGAACCTACACCGTTCCGGAAGGTCAAAATACTACTTTTTTCGTGTTTACTTCGGTATCTTCTGCTGGTAGTGCAAGTTATGGTAATTTCCTTGATAATTTTGAAATTCGCTGCGATTACGATGGGGATGGGATCCCTGATGATGAAGATGATGATCCTGGAAATGAAGAAGTTGCTTTTGTTTCTTATTTCCCGACATCGGGCAAACAAATTGTTGCATTTGAGGATTTGTGGCCATCAACAGGCGATTTTGATTTTAATGACCTGACCATGTCAAACCAGGTGAAAATAAACAAAAACCGAAATTTTATTCCTTTAACTGCCGAATTCACCATCAGCATCGATGCAATTGGAGCCAGTATTCACAATGGTATAGGAATGATGCTTTATAAGGAAGACGGCGAAGCATTTAATGAAAGTATTATTGCGTCGGTCAGCGGAGATGCCATTTTGGATGTAAACAATGCGAACGGGCTCATACTTGCCAATGATGTTTTTGCTGTTATTGACCAATACTATCAAAATAACGGAAGCGGTCCAACAGCAATTCCTGACACTTTAAAATTCACAGTGACTTTTAATTCAAATGCCGAAGATTTTATCCCCGAATTATACATCTTTCGTTCTGCCGACCGTACACATGAAATCCACAGGAATAATTTTCCTGCAACATCTGTTATGAACCAAAATTTGTTCAATACGGTTGATGATAACGGACATTATAAAACTTCCAATGGATTGCCCTGGGGCCTTGAGATTATTTTAGAAGGGCAATATAAAAGCCCTAAAGAAAAAGTCGATATGTTGCTTGCTTATCCTCAGTTTGGATTATGGGCAACTTCAAATGGGACCCAAAATGTGAGATGGTACGAATCTCCTGTTGAATCAAATGTTTTTAATATTTTTCAATAGGTCATTTTATTTGTTTTCGCTTCTTCATTAATGCCATCGAAATGGTGATGAGGATAAAAAGCCCCGTGATAAACGATGAAATCCTTGCCAGATAATCTCCGTTTTTAGCATAAAAAGTCATTTCGTTGTTCAGGTTTATTTGTTGCCTGATTGCATCCGGTACCCAATATTTGGTTTGTTGTTCCACATCCCCGCGCTGGTTTATAAATGCCGATATACCTGTATTGGCCGAACGTGCAATCGAACGCCGGTTTTCAATGGCCCTTAGCTTTGCATACACAAAATGTTGGCGGTGACCGGGTGTATCTCCCCACCAGCCATCATTGGTAATGATAAAAATGGCCTGTGCCCCGTTTCGCACAAATTCCGAAACAAATTCCCCATAGATGGATTCGTAACAAATGACGGTTGCAACTTTAACCGAATCCTTCGTAATGAAATTTTTGCGCATATCGTCTGTGGCGAGTGTGCCAATGGTTCCGCCTAAATCAATGGCAAATTTTTCGAGTGGCCTTAAAATTCGCCACGAAGGCATCATTTCAACCCCCGGTGTAAGTTTCGATTTGTGGTACAATTGAAGATCTTCGCTGGAATTAATAAAAATGCCCGTATTAAATGCGAAATAATAACGGTTGCTATTTGGATATTTTCTGGCCGCATTGCTAAGTGTATCTTTTCCAAAAACAAACTTATAAGTTGAGGCTCCAACAATCATATTTGTGCTATGGTAATTTTGAAGGTAGTTTTGTAATTTTTGGATCGATAAAGAATAAGGCAGGTTGCTCTCAAAAACATGTTCCTGGTTGGCCGATTCAGGGAAGATCATAAAATCAACCGCTGTATCCATTTTGGGCTGTGCGATGGCCAGCATGCGGTCAATCACCACATTCGGATTCAGGCCATACTGTTCGGTGTATGGGTCGAGGTTGGGTTGAACCACCACCACATCGGTTGGATTTTCAACTTCCTGATAACGATTATAAAGATGAAGTGAAAAAATAAGTTGTAATATGATGATCAATAAAACCGAAACTGTTTGAATATATATTTTCCGGTTTAATTCCCTGTTTTCTAAATAATATACCATCAGGCGGTAAAATAAGATATTGATCAGCAATATCCAGAATGTTCCGCCCAAAGCTCCTGTGTATTCGTACCATTGGATCCATTTGTGCCAGTTGGCAAGTCCGTTTCCGAGATTCGGCCAGGGGAACGACAGGTCCCAATCCAGATGAAAATATTCGAAAGCGAGCCAGTAAAAAATCAGTAAAAAATGACCCTTATTGAATTTATAAAGCACCCTTTTGCTGAAATGATAAGCCGTAAACGGAACGGTCATAAAAAATGAATTCAGGAAGAGGGCACCGATCCCACCCGCCACGGTCGAGTTCCATATCCAGTAATTGGTTAAAAGATTGAGTATAAAAAACCCTGCATAAGCGTATAAAAACAGGGCCCATTTGCTGTTGTCAGCTTTGGTTTTAGTTAAATAATCTTCGACATAAAGCAGGGGAATAAAGCCGAAAAACAATAAAACAGGAAAACCGTTTAAGGGCCAGCCCAGGGCAATAATGATCCCGGATAAGACAGAGAGGGCCAGGAGGTGGATTTTTTTCATTCGATTTAAATATTTTGATCAAAGATAAATCTTTTCGTTCGAAATGAGCCAATGAGTCAATGAGTCAATTCGATAATTTGAAAATTTGATAATGTGACAATTAATCAATGAGCCGATTAAAAACCGAGATTCAGTTGGCATTTAGTAGTGATAAGTTGTAATACATGCTTATACATTGTTATTCGTTTTGTTAGTTTATTCGGATTTTGACACTTTGAAATTCGACTCTTTGACTTTTTACGCTATGCGCCATGCTCCTTGCTTAAACCATTTTAGGACTTTCGCGTTTTATCAACAGAGCCAATAAACATTTAAATAGTTTGTATATTTATCCTTTGCTCCCCGAAAAATAAAAACATCCGATGGATGGGTTTAATATATAGAAATAAATATAAAAGTGCATAAGAGGTTTAATACAACCTATGCCTCAGGCGGATGGTTGGATAAGTTTACCAAAGATGCATATATAAACAAGTTGCCAACAAGGCTAAAAACGTCCTGAATAAAAGAATCCAAACTGATTTCTTAAATAGAGAAACTTCTTATTTAAGAAAATTGACAAATAATTAAATAAGAATTACCTTTGTTTAAAATTTTATTATGAAACAATTTAAATCTGGACAATATATTAGTCAGGGCTATTTTAAAAGCTTTCAACCTGAATTTATTAATAGACAGTTGCATATTGATAATATGGAAATACTGCAATTGTTAAGCCAAGCTGATAGAGAATTAGGACGATTGGATATGTATTCAAAATATATACCCAATATAGAGTTGTTTATCAGTATGCATG
>CAYNTB010000246.1:0-2808 GCA_964399905.1 uncultured Bacteroidales bacterium
GAATAATTCAACAATCAAATTGGTGAATGCTCCTTTTTCTTTTCGGTCCGAATCTACATCCCAGCGGGTATAAGTTCCCTTGCTGAGTTTCTCACGGATATCCAGGTAATTTTCATATTGATAGAAGGCACTTACATTCCAGTTGAACAGTCCGCTTGAACCTTTCCATTTTCCTTTCAGGAAATGGGTGTCATATTCGCGTATTTGTTCAGTTTGGATCTTTTCACCTTTTCCACGGGCATCATCGTAATAATTATATTCAAATTCAATTTGGTTCAATTCATTAAAATCATATCCAATTCGGGCTGTAATCCCGCTTTCTTTAAGACTTGAGGCGATCACTGTTTCATCAATCAGTGAATCAGGAACACTGATATAACCATCACTTGAACGGTTGTTGGCTGTAATTCCCCAGTTTAAGCCCTTGTTTCCTTCTGTTAATTTTCCACCTATTGATAAATTCTGTGAAAAAGTATTAAATGTCCCATAATCTGTATTTATAAATCCATGCGTGCCTTTTACGGTATTTTTTTTGGTGAGAATATTGATCACTCCGCCCATTGCATTGCTTCCGTAAATTGATGATCCGGGCCCCTTAAATATTTCTATTTTTTGAATGTCGTTCACATTGATGCGGTTCCAGTTAACACTTCCCCCATCCGATTTATTAATAGGAACACCATCCTGAAGAACCAGAATACGGCCCTGCTCGCCACCGGCAATGCCCCTGATGCCAACAACCGATTTACTAAAAATACCCAGCGAACGATCCACAATTACTCCCGAGGTTTGCGTAAGCAGCTCATCAACCGATTTGGCAGTTTTGGCCTTTATTTCATCGGGCCCAATTACTTCAATCCGGCCCGGAATTTCAGTCATATACTCCGGAATCCTTGAAGCTGTTATCACCACTTCATTCATGCTTAAGGCAGTTGAAATCATTTGCAGGTCCATTTCAATATTTGAATGCTCTTTAATATTAACGGTGCGGATCATGCTTTCGTAACCAACATAACTGAAAATAATTTGATGAACCCCCGTTTCCAATTCAATCTGAAAGTGACCGTCAGCGCCGGAACTAACTCCTTTTGTGGCGTTAAGCAACTGAATATTTACGCCAACTAAAACTTGTCCGTTTGTTTTATCACTAATTTTTCCATGGACAAAACCGGAACCCAAACTTGTTCCGATGCTCAAAAACATGCATAAAAAAAAGACAATAGATATTCTCATTTTCATTTTATTATAATTATTTGTTAATAGGTGTTTATGCGATATGTAATAGATTGCAACTCGGGGTTTAAAAAAAACGCAGAGCGGGTTATATTTACATATTCAAATAAAATATTTATGATTGCAAATCTAATGTAAAAGTTAAATCGGATTACCTTTATTTTGAATTTAGAAAAATTCCAAATACATATCGGTCGTAATTATATTTATGTAAAAAGTATTAAATTAAACAACCCATAATAATTGGTTAAAAGCGAAGAGTTGTTGAATTTTTGTTTCATAATGATCAAATCCGATGATCTGAAATAACTTTGTTAACTTTGCCAAAATTTGAATAAAAAATGAAGATAGCAGCCCTTGTTTCCGGTGGAGTAGACAGTTCTGTAACCATCCCTAAATTGGTTGAGTTGGGTTATAAACCTACCATTTTTTATATTAAAATAGGGATGGAGGATGAACCCGGATATACGGATTGCCCTTCGGAAGAAGATATTGAAATTACGACCTATATAGCCAAAAAGTACCAATTAAAGATGGAGGTTGTGGACCTTCAGAAAATTTATTGGGAGCGGGTCATCAAATATACCCTTGATGAGGTAAGGAAAGGGCTTACCCCAAACCCGGATGTAATGTGCAACCGCATGATTAAATTCGGAGCATTCGAAGAATACTACGGAAAAGATTTTGACCTGATAACAACCGGCCATTATGCTTCGACCAAAGAAATAAATGGCAAAAAGTACCTGGCAACGGCAGCCGATAAACGTAAGGACCAAACTTATTTTTTGTCTCAGATAACCAATTCGCAGCTTAAAAAGTTAATGTTTCCCATTGGTGATCTGCAAAAAAGTGAAGTTCGAAAGTTGGCCGAGCAGATGAAATTACCAAGTGCCCACCGGCCCGACAGTCAGGGAATTTGTTTTTTGGGAAAGATCAATTACAACGATTTTATTAAGAGATATGTTGGTGAAAAAGAAGGTGATGTAATCGAGCTTGAAACCGGGAAAAAATGGGGGAAACATAAGGGTTTTTGGTTTCATACCATTGGCCAAAGGCGGGGATTGGGATTAAGCCAGGGCCCCTGGTTCGTAGTAAAAAAGGATATTGAACAAAATATAATTTATGTCTCAAACGGATATGATCCCGTTGCACAGTACGGAACGACCGTTGAGCTAAAACATTTTCACTGGATCAATGATAAACCCGATCAGGATTATTCCACCCCTAAAAGCGTAAAATTTAAAATCCGGCATACCCCTGAATTTACCGGTGGTTCTTTGGTAAAAAAAGGTGATCTTTATATCCTGGAATCAGATGAACCCATTGCAGGAATTGCAGGCGGCCAGTTCGGTGTAATTTATGATGAAGCTGAACAAATTTGTTTCGGAAGTGGCGCAATTGGTTAATTCGTCAATTTGAAAATGTGTCAATTTGAAAATGTGACAATTTGAAAATGAATGAAAAATATTCTAAATCTAAAGTCTAACGTCTAAAATCTAACATCTTAATTTATGGAAAACTTCATAGCCTATAATCCTACCAAATTACATTTTGGAAAAGGAGTAATGGATGAAC
>CAYNTB010000246.1:2818-4325 GCA_964399905.1 uncultured Bacteroidales bacterium
ATGGTAAAAATGTTTTAATGGTATATGGTGGCGGATCGATTAAGCGAAATGGCATTTATGAAAAAACCATACAGCAATTAAAAAGTATGAATGCGGAGGTAATTGAATACAGTGGCATCAAACCAAATCCAATAATAGAAGATGTTGATACAGCGGCAGAACTGGGCCGAAAAAACAAAGTTGACGTGATTTTGGCTGTTGGTGGGGGAAGTGTGATCGATTCATCAAAAATTATTTCAATCAGCATTCCGGTAAATCATACGGGCTGGGATTTTTATGAGGGCAAGGCGAAGCCAAAAACCGCAATACCCTTAATATCGGTTCTTACATTGGCAGCCACCGGAACGGAGATGAACCCTTACGCTGTTGTTCAGAACCATCAAACAAAACAAAAACTGGGGTATGGCCACGACCTGACCTATAACCGACATTCGTTTCTCGACCCGGAAAATACCTATTCTGTCCCGAAAAACTATACTGCATACGGAATTGCAGATTTAATTGCACACAGCCTTGAAGCCTATTTTGGAGCCGGTGATGCTTCGTTGTCCGATAAACTCGTATTCGCTATTATCAACGAAGCAAAAGAGTATGGCGGGGCTTTATTGAACGATCTGCATAATTATGAACTAAGGGCGAAAATTATGTATGCGGCCACCATGGCTTTAAATAAAACCACCATGTATGGCAGGGTTTCCGGCGACTGGGGTGTGCACAGCATTGGGCATATTTTATCATTATTGTACGATGTGCCTCATGGTGCAAGTTTATCGATTGTAATTCCGGCCTGGTTAAAATTTCATAAGGATATCATTCCGGAACGCATCGCGTTTTTGGGTAAAAATATATTTGGAGTAAATTCTGCCGAAGAAACCATTCATGCATTTGAAACTTATTTTAAATCCATTGAATGTCCGATTCGATTAAGTGACATTGCGAAAGGAACTGAAGATAAAGATGAAGTTCTAAAGGTGATGAATCTGAACAAGGTTGGGGGTGCAAACCATCAGCTTTCAGATGTGGATCATGCAAGGATTTTGGATCTCTTCTGGTAGGATTAAGGGGTGACACCCGCCAATTGGAGGGTGTCACCCCTTAAATGTAAATACCCACGCAACCATTCTGGAAGTAATTTCATCTTTTTGGTATCATTCAATTTATTACATGATGAAAAATTCACATTTGATACTCATGATTTTTGTTTTCTTTTTCGTTTCCTGTCAAAAGAATGATTTTGGTTTAAGTGATTGTTTGAACGGGAAAATCAAAGAATTTAAGAATGGAGATTATGCCTGCAATCAGGGTGCCAATGTAAAAGAATATCTTTTTATGGATGAATTGGTTTATGTATTTGACCCCGGCTTGTGCGGTGCTGATATGACATCAGAGGTAATCGATAAGAATTGTAATTCGCTCGGGTTTTTAGGAGGAATAGCAGGGAATGTAATAATTAATGATACAGACTTTAATGAAGCGGTTTTTATAAAAACGATTTGGGAAAGATAAG
>CAYNTB010000247.1:0-4319 GCA_964399905.1 uncultured Bacteroidales bacterium
TTTAAATACCAGGAATAATATCACGAAAAGAACAAAGCCAATCAGGGAAACAACAGTCATTATAAATACAAAACCATTGTGATTGTTTTCGTAATCTCTGAAATATGAAAACATTCTTGTGATTACACTTTGCAAACCCAAAGCAGCAAATTTACTATACAATCCTGAGTATGTTAGTAAGAGTCCAGTCAATCCAACTTCACTTGGTGTAAGCATTTTGGGATATAATATGGCGGTATTTAGCATCCCGATAATAACACCAATATAAATAAACAGTGATCCCTTAATTGATTGGTTTTGTATGATTCCCACTACTTCTGTATATTAACTGGTCTAAAAATTTGAAGGGCGAAAGTTAAATAAAATTATAATTATCCATACAAGCAGTTATTCGGAATTGTTAACATATTTTATGCATTTTGCCTATTTTCTTCTTTTCAAATTCGAAATACTTGCATTCAGGTCGAACCCGATTAATATGACCATAGCCACAAAATAAATCCACAGCATAATAATGATAAGGGTACCAATGGATCCGTACAACGTATTGTATCTGGAAAAGTTTTCTATATAATAGTTAAATCCGATTGCTAGAATAATAATCAGGAGGGTCGACAAGGTTGCTCCGGCAGAAATAAACCTGAATTTTTGCTTTTGTGACGGACCCAGATAATATAAAAATGAGATGGCAAAAAAGAATATGATAATTATGGTCAGCCATTTGGTTGTCTGAAATATAATTAATTTCAAACCGCTTCTGATCCAATCAATCTCTACCAAATAATTGATGAGTGAATCACCCCCAATCAATAAAGCAATGCCAATAATTACAAGGCACGACAAAATCAATACCAGAAAAACGGAGATCAATTGTTGTTTAAAAAAAGAACGTGTGGCTATGGTATGATAAGTCTGATTGAATGCATCAATAAGGCTGTTGATCCCTGTTGTTGAAAAGAACAACGCAAGGAAAAATCCAAACGACAGCAATCCTCCACGTGGTCGTGTAATAATATCGTTTGCGGTAGTTAAAACCAATTCGTGCGTTGAGGTGGGAAGTATATCTTCGAGTAATGCAAACATGGTTATATCAAAATTTGCAATTGGTAAATATGGGATGATTGTGAAGAAAAAAAGAAGTGAAGGGAACAATGCCAAGAATAGATTGAATGCAACTGCCGATGCTCTCAGGTTAATACTTCCCTTGAGCAGCCCTTTAAAATAAAATTTTAATACTTCGCTGAATGGAATGCCATCAAAACCCGGAACAACAAATTCCATCAGGTACTGGTAAATTCTTTTTGTATACTTTATTAGTGTCATTCTTTAACAGCTTTCAAGCTCAAATCAAGACTTTTTATGTGATGTGTCAGAGCCCCAACTGAAATAAAATCAACCCCGGTTTCGGCATAGGCCCTGATATTCTCAATTGTAATACCCCCGGAAGCTTCCGTTTCATATCTTTTGCCGATCAGTTTTATTGCTTTTTGCATCTCCGATGTGGTAAAATTATCGAGCATGATACGGTCAACTTTTCCATAATCCAGGACTTCTTTCAATTCCGTCAGATTTCGAACCTCGATCTCAATTTTCAATGATTTCTGATGTGTTTTAAGATAATTATTGCAGGCTTTTATTGCATTTACAATGCCTCCGGCAAAATCGACATGATTATCTTTAATCATAATCATATCATAAAGTCCCATTCTGTGGTTTTCGCCACCGCCCAACCTTACAGCTTCTTTTTCAAGCATTCTTAAATTTGGGGTCGTTTTACGGGTATCCAGGATTTTTGCCCCCGTTCCTGCAACCAATTGAACAATTTTATGGGTGGCAGTCGCAATGCCGCTCATTCTTTGCATGAAATTTAAAGCAAGACGTTCGGCACTCAGAATAGAAATTGATTTTCCGTATACTGTAAAAATTTTATCACCCGGATAAATTTTTTCTCCGTCCTTTATGAACTGGGTAAATTCAATTTCAGGATCAAGCATGGCGAAAACTTTTTTTGCCACGGTTATGCCTGCAATAATACCTTCTTCTTTGGCCAGCAATACCGCTTTGCCCATTGAGCTGGCTGAAATCGTTGCCCGGGAAGTGTGATCGCCATCCTGTATGTCTTCCAACAGGGCATTTTTTATGATTGTTTCTAGGGTCATTTTTATAGCCTGATTTCCTGTATCTGAATTTTACGGATCAAAAATTTATCGCCCTGTTTGCCTAGTTGAAAATAGAAATTGTAAGATTTTACAACTGAGATATATTCCAAAATAGCATAGGAATTTTCTGAAACTTCGGTATTTAATTTTATGGTTTTAAGCTGTTTTAAGGACTGGCTTTCGAAAAAATTATTTAGAATTTTTTGTGCCTGAGTTTTGCTGTATTTGCCATTTGAGCCTGGAATGTTCAAACTAATTGCATTTTCGCAGTAATTATAAATACTTCTCGTATCTTGAGATTCTATCGCTTTAATGATCGCATGAAGTTCCTTTTCCTGACCGATTGCATTTAAGTTTGACAAAAAAACGAAGCAGCAGACGATTGATAAATATATCCAGCTTTTCATAGGTTTGATGCTTTAGGTTGAATGAGTTGATTAAAAAGATTTTATGTGAATCAATTCATCGATCAGTTTTATTTTATTATTAAAGCAAAATTAACAAATTACTGAAATAATTGTTATTTTGGTGGTCTCGGTTTTGTACTTTTGTAAAAACAGATCTCATATTATGAAAAAATCAAAGCATATTTTAATCTTTAACTTTTTTATGATCGGTTTACTATTGATTGCATGCAATAATCCTGCCGAAAAAAAGGACCCAGATCCATTAACTGAAGAAGATTTAAAGGAGCAATCTGAAAATTTCGACAAGTCGATGGATAATGTTAATGACGCAATGGATTTAGCGAAGTTGTTAAATGAAAAAATTCAAATTGTCGAAACACAATTTGAGCAAGGTCAGATTACAAGAGAGAAAGCAGATCAATTAATTAATGACTTAAATGAAATGTATAGCAGAACCCCTGGTGAAAATGAAGAAAATGCTACCAATATTTTCCCGGAATGGTTGCTGGAACTGAAAATTACCGAACCGAAAGGGTTAAATTTTAATGCAGCCGATTCATATCAAACCAGAGAAGTGGATTTATCGGACGGTTACAATTCGGTTTTATTTGTATATAATGGTAGCTATCAACAGGCCATGGCTGAGGCAAAGAGAATCGCCGAGGCCGCGAATATCCCGCTTAGCGAACCATATCAGAAAGCAAAGGATCTGGCTGATAAGCTGGGCGAAGAGATCAAAGGTGTTGATGGAATCACTTATCTGAATTATAAATTCGGGGAATCAGACTTTGGGGGTCAGTATAAAATCTCTTTAAGTGTTGATAAAACTGGCAAAATGACCATCCATGTGGTTGATGAAAAAATGAAAAATTCCAGAAAAGAAGCAGTTGGATTGCCAAATATATAATCGAATGAATATTATTGTAACAGGGGCAAGCAAGGGCATTGGATATGAAACGGTCTTAAAATTAAATGCCGATCCTAACATCAAAATACTTGCAATTGCCAGAAACAGGCAATTATTGGAAAATCTGAAATTAAAAGCGGAATACCCCCGAAATATTGAGATCATGATGGCCGATCTTGGCAATTTTAAACTTTACAATTCAACATTACTTCAGGGTATCTTAAAGTCATTCACTTCGGTTGATGTTTTAATCAATAATGCAGGCTTACTTATTAACAAACCATTTGCCGAAATAAGCGATGAAGATCTGAATGGCCAGATCAATATAAATTTTAAAGTTCCGTTTAAACTCACACAACTTCTTTTGCCTTACTTAAAGGATGGATCACATGTGGTAAACATTAGCAGTATGGGAGGCGTGCAGGGAAGTGTTAAATTCCCGGGGCTTTCCGTATATAGCGCAAGTAAAGCGGCACTGGCTGTTTTAACCGAAAGCATGGCTCTCGAGCTAAAAGAACAAGGAATTAAAGTAAATTGTTTGGCATTGGGAGCTGCACAAACAGAAATGCTATCCGAAGCTTTCCCCGGCTATGAGGCTCCTTTACAGGCATCTGAAATGGGGAAGTTTGTTGCTGATTTTGCCATTTCGGGCCAAAAATATTTTAATGGAAAAATTCTGCCGGTGGCCTTATCAACTCCATAACAATCACTAAAATGAGCGATATAAAAACAGGAGCCACTGTCGAAGTAGTGTTCGAAGGCGCCGTGGCCGAAAGCTATCCCGTTCAGGGCAGGGCGAAAAAGGTGGTCATAACCGGCTGATTTTATGCTGCTCAATAATTTCGC
>CAYNTB010000248.1:0-4277 GCA_964399905.1 uncultured Bacteroidales bacterium
CGGTGAATATATCCGGCAGAACGAACACCTCCAAACAATTTGGCAACATAAGCAGCCCATTCCATATGGGCAAATTTTAAGGTCATTCCGGTGATGGCCAATAATAAGAAACTCAATATAATGAAAATATGAGTGGCCCTTTGTTTTGCATTAAATCTACGATAGTATTTTTGTGGCCCTGCAACTGCCTGTTTTTCCTTCTTATGCTGTTTCCTTTGCTTTAATGATCTGGGCAGCCAAATAAGGGTGTGTAAACCGAAAAATGAAAATACAGATACCAATAAAATGGTCATCCCCCAAAAAGTGTAAAACAAAACATCATTATCATTATGAGTGGCATGTGTCAGGTAACCGGTAAATTCAAGGTTTGCGTTTTCATGACACTGTGAACAGGTTTTGACTATGTTTTTATACCCCACCGCAGAATTAGGATTGGCCACATCTAAAATATGATGCGCCCCGTGACAATCAGAACATTTTGCTGCGTCCATATCCCCTAAAAGATAGGCTTTGCCATGATAAGTTTCCTTATAGGTTTCAGACAGGTGTTCGTGGCAACTTCCACATTGAAAAGTTACCTCGTTCATAAATTTATCCCCTCTGATATCGCTGATGGCATGTGCCATATGACATGTTGAACAAGTAGGATAAACCAGGTCTCCCTCATCTTTTGCAATTGAATGATCACTTGTAGCATAATCGTCATAAATACTTTTGTGACATTGCGCACAGGTTTGGGCAACATTTTGCGGATGAACAGAAGAAAGGGTATCTGATTCCTTTAACTCATGATGTGTTGTATGACAGTCGGTACAAACTGCGCTTACCAGCAATCCTCTTTCAGTTAAACCCAGTCCGTGCGAACTTTGTGAATAATCGGAAAATGCCGTTATTTCTTTCAGTTGCGCAACATTATTTGCCCTTCCGTCTTCAACATGACATGAACCACAAAGCTGAGGGATAGCCCCCCTGTAGGTTGAAGAAGTTTCGTCAAATTTTGATTTTGTTTGATGGGTTCCATGACAATCCGTACAGGATGGTGCATTTTTGTCTTTGGCAAGAAATGCTTTCCCATGTCCTCCATCATAATATAAATTTGAAGTCTCAATATGGCAATTTGAACAATCGACCCTTTCAACTGTTTCACAGGGTCTTTGTAGTTTTGATGAAGCATCGGTATGACATTCAATACATCGGATATTTAGATGAACTGAATTCCCCAAATGATTTTTATCAAATAAAATGGTATCTCCGCTTTGCTTAATAATCTGCTTGCCCGTAATTTGTGAATCATGGCAACTTAAGCAGGTTTGATTTGAAATACTTTCCTGTATTTTTTGAACCTCCACTTTATGTGGTGGATGACAAGACGTACATGATGGAACGGCTCCCGGTTGTTTTTCCCATAATTCTTCTTTAATTACTTTTTTATGGGTTTGCTCAATCCGTATGTGACATTTCATACAAGTGCCTGCCACTTTGCTGCTCGATACCGAGGACATTTTGTCTTTTGAAGGCAATATATAATGATTGCCATGACAATCGTTACAGGTTGCGGTAACAAATAAACCACTTTCGTACAAGCCGCGCCCGTGAATACCCTGACTGTAATTTTCGACAATATTGTGTTCGGTGATGTTATACATCCGTGCAACCGGTGATCCTTCTTTATGACAATTTCCACACAATATCGGGATGTTCATTTTGTAAGTCTTCGACTCTGGAAGGGTCGAGGAAAGAATATCGTGCTGCCCATGGCATTCTTTACAATCAGGCGCATATGGCCCGTTTTGACTCAGTATTTTTCCATGAATCCCGGCATTAAATTGTACTTCAGCACCCGGATGACATCCCTCACAACTTACCGGCTTTAATTCGTCATTATGCGGAAAATCTTCCACATCTGCATCTTCATGACACATAACGCAATCCAGATCTTTATGCACCGATTTATTAATGATAGAATTTTTAACAAAAATGGAAATTGTTTTTCCATTTCTTTCCATGGTTAAATCCGGATCTTCATGGCACATCATACAATCTTCATTTGACTGCGCATATATCGAATTAACACAGACCAATGCACAGAGCAATGAAAAAACCTTTAGACTTTTATAGATTTGTTTAGTTCGCATATTATTCAATTTCGTAGTATAGTATGTTTAGTCTTGTCAATGAGTGCGAATTATTAATGTTTTTCATGATATCCATTGAACATCCCCTTAAAGTTACTTAAAGGAGTGTGCCCGATGGTACAAAAATAAATATGGACAATTAAAAATAATGACACAAAAAAGCCCATGATTACATGAATGATATCTGTGATGTGCAAAGCCATATTTCCAAAAAATTCCATGGAGATTATTTCCGGAAAAAGAAGCATAATGCCGGTAATTGTTACCAATGGAATAATAATATGCATAATAAAAATATAGCTGAACTTTTGCAATGGATTGAATTTATGCTCTTTGGTAATTGGAAATGGCGGATTTTCTCCTTTGAAAATACCAAACGCATAATATCTGGCTTGGAGTATCAGATTTTTAATGATCCCTTTTCTGAAAATATAATGTTTTCCGTTGGTTGTGACCATATTGCCAATTAAAAATCCAACATAACTCATGGCCAGTAAAATTCCTGCAATATTATGAATAGAAACAGACCAATCGAAACGAATGATCGGATATGAAGGATCGGAGTATTGCATACTGATTCCGGTAAGAATCAGCAACAAACAAAGAACTGCATTAAACCAATGCCAGAACCTGATCCAAACGGGGTATAAATATATTTTTTCACTCATGGCTATTTATGTTTAATGATGATACGTAAGCTTGCATGAATACACAATCCTATAAATACAAGAACAAACAGCCCGATACTAATAATGTTTAAGTAATAATTGCGGTTTGCTCCTATCACATAAGAATTTTGCAACATTGTTTTATTTGAAAATCCAGCGGCATTTCTTTCTCCGGCAAATTGAAATTTATACAACGAAGCCAATAATCGCGAATCTCTCGAATGGCATTCAACACAATCGCTAATTGCTTCTTCTTTAGGTTGTACATTATGCGATACCAAAATATCGTTGTTAATCTCTGTATGACACTCAATACAACGAACCTTGGTAAAGTGCAATACCTGATTTGGCAACCAGTTGTGGGTCTGCAAAACATTGGGATTTTCCATTGTCGTGAGTAGCTGGTATTTTGAAATATCTGAATGACAACTTAAACATATTTCATTATCGTACTGAATAAATTCAGCCATGTTTTCATTGGTACGTGCATTGATTTTGTAAGTGTGGGGATTGTGACACATCCAACATGTAAATTCCTCAGAGTGTTTTGAAGAGTGCACACTTTTATGAAATTCTTCGTCGATTTGTTCGAAATGGTATTTTTCATATTGCTCATCACCCCCATGGCAATCGATACATGCAAACTTGGGTTCCATCCTTAATTCACCCGAATGCGGAAAATTCTGATAATCGCTGGAATGACAGTCTGTACAACTAAAATTCCAATGATTTGATTCATAAAACTCCTCAGAATTAATAATAAAGTACGGGTTCATTCTCTCCTTCACCTTTTTTTCTATCCAGTCGTTTTGATAGTAGTAGTATGCCTGTCCGTGACAATTAAAACAATATTGGTTGTCTTCGGCATACTCAGAAATTCTTTGTGTTTGTTCAGTTTGTGCGAGTAGTGTAATAGGCTGATTAAGAAGAAAAGAGAAACAGAAAAAAACTCCTGAAATAACTGGAAATAGATTTCTTTTCATCTTTTTAAAATTTGATTAAAGGGTGCCATTGATTAGATGACACCCTTTAAATATTTAATTATTTGTACAATTTAATAATAATTTTAACCTAAATATAGGCTTTTCAACTTGATAATGTGAAGTTTGAAAAGTCATTTTCTTTAAGCATTAAAAATTCCACAATCGGGTTATGTTAAATCCGATATAAAAATTACCATTTTGCCAACTGTTAAGATTGGTCATCATGTTATATTGAGGACTAAGGGTGTTTGCTGTACCAAGAAACATTTGGAAAATGTGTGTTCCGGTTGCAAATTCCACACCCATTGCCAGATTTGGTTTTGATTTCAGATCAAGTACGGTATGTTCTTGTAATTCCTCAATATGCAAGGGTGCATCATAGTTAAAGATAAAGGATCCCTGTGTACTGAATTTAACCCTTCCACTAAAAGAAATGGCAACTTTATCGTGCTCCTGAGTAGCTTCAACCTTGTTTATATGTGAGATACTTG
>CAYNTB010000249.1:0-4268 GCA_964399905.1 uncultured Bacteroidales bacterium
CGAATTACAAATTCAATGATTTAATTAGTCGGCATTACAAATGCCGCCTTGCTGAGGTTCAATTTTAGCATACAGAAAATAAATTCCGTCACAGAATTAATCGGTTCAATGGAAATTTAAGGACTTCCCAAAGTTCAATTAATTCATATACATTTTTACCTCATTGGCCACTCTCTGATTATATTGAAATGCCAAATCCTGATAATTGATCAGGTCAACAATGGTGCCGATTAAACATAGCCCGCCGGTAAGCAGATACAGGATACCCATACCGATCTGGCCCAGTAAAAATCGCTGAACGCCTGCCACAACAACAAATCCAAGCAAGGTAGTTAGTAATATAATTTGCGGATCTTTGCGCCTTGCCCGATAGATATTTGCGAAGTTGAGCAGTTTTGCCTCGTCAAAATCACTGGTGATCGATTGAACGTGCTGAAGCTCGAAGCCTGTCAATTCAGGCATAAACTGTAAGATATTAGCCATGGTTTGAAATTTTATAAGGGTTTGATTTTTTTAAAATAGAAAGTTGAATTATACGAAAGAAAATAATTATAACAGCCAAAAAACCAAGGGGATGCGCATGAAATGAATCGATCATCCTGCCATGAAAGAAATACGAGATTGAATGGCCGATTCCGCAACCGGGACAAAATGGAAGTCCCATGTGATGGAACAGGCATAAACTATAATGTTCTGCCTGCGGATTCGAAAATGCCAGCAAAATCATGGCGATGATCCAAAACCCCAATTCCAGGTTATTCCGAAAAAACAAATACAGATTTCGCATTTTTAGGTTCAATAACAGCTAATATAATAAAAATATGGTCTCCCTGTTTTGAATTTAACCGAAAGGCGTTTCATTAGAGGATGTTTACTTCATTTTGAAGGATCACTCCAAATTTTTCAAAAACACTTTCCCTGATCAATTCCGCCAAAATAAGAATTTTACGCCCATTACTTTCGCCATAGTTAACCAGCACCAATGCCTGTTTTGGATGCACCCCGACCTCTCCCATCTGCTTTCCTTTCCATCCGCAAGATTCAATCAGCCAGCCGGCAGCCAGTTTTATCGTACCATCATGCTGATTAAAATATTTAATATCAGGATACAGTTTTTTTAATGATTCAAATGTTTTTTGATCAATCGTCGGGTTTTTAAAAAAACTGCCTGCATTTCCAATTTCTTCCGGATCAGGCAGTTTTGATGCCCTGATTTTGCAAACACTTTCATAAATATTCTTCAGGCTCGGCTCAAGATTTGCTTCAATCAATGCACGACTGAGCGCTTCATAGGTAATTATTGGTTTATCTTTTTTGCTGAGTTGAAGCCTGACCTCGCTGATTAAATACTTGTTTTTATATTTTGTCTTGAAAACACTGTTTCTGTATTCAAATTCACAATCATTCTTATTGAACTGTATCGTTTGTCCATTCATTAAATCGACAGCTTTTAACGAGACAAATACATCTTTTAACTCGAGCCCATAGGCTCCAATGTTTTGCACCGGTGCAGCCCCCACACTTCCGGGTATTGCCGCCAGGTTTTCCAAACCGGACCAGCCTCGTTCTACACAATACGCCACAAGATCGGCCCAATTTTCACCGGCTTTCACATCCAGTATTATATGATGATCTTCCTCATCAGCCATAGCAATGCCTTTCATAACCGGATGAAGCACCAAACCGTCAAAATCTCTGGTAAACAACATATTGCTGCCTCCGCCCAATATCAGTATTTTTTCAGTTTTTAATATCCCGGCACCAATGAGCTGGTGAATTTCTTCTTCTGAATGCAATTCAACAAAATATTTTGCTTTACATTCGACATGAAAGGTATTGAACTGTTTTAATGAAATATTGGATTGTATTTCCATAAATGTTTTCCGTTAATCAAAGATAAACCATTTGACTTAAATTATCTGAATTTGAACCATCAAAATGAGGAGGGAAGGCTTCCCTCTTTTAAAGGCAAACCATCCGATATCCCTTCGCTTTTTATAAATGTATCAATAAGAAATCTTAAATTAGCCTGTCAATTCATAGAATGAAAAAAGTAATTGTTTCAGTTATTAACGATTTGGTTACCGATCAGCGTGTGCACCGCACCTGCACAGTATTGCATGATATGGGGTTTGAAGTCATTTTAATTGGCCGAAAAAAAAGAAATAGCTTAGAACTTCAAAATCGTGTATATCAAACTGTACGTATGAAATTGCTCTTCGAAAGGGGTCCGTTATTTTATGCTGAATTTAATTTCCGATTGTTTCTTTATTTGATATTTTATAAGGCCGATTTGTTGTATGCCAATGATCTGGACACCCTGCTACCAAATTATCTGAACCATAAGCTAAAACGCAAAGCAATCATCTACGATAGTCACGAGTATTTTACCGAAACACCTGAACTTGCAAACAGGCGATGTGTAAAAAAGATTTGGAAAAGGATTGAAAAATTTATACTGCCCCGGCTGACAGAAATGATTACCGTAAATGATTCGCTGGCTGAAATCTTCAGAAAAGAATATCCTATAAAAGTCCATGTGATCAGAAATATTCCATTGCAACGAACAATTGAAAAGGCTAATCCTGATTTTTATGATAAACAAACTGAAAAAAGTATTTTAATCCAGGGTGCAGGACTAAATATTGACGGCGGACTGGAAGAATTTGTAGAAGCCATGCAATGGATTCAGAATGCAAAACTTTTTATAGTCGGGGATGGCGATGTTATTCCATCATTAAAAAGTAAAGTAAACAAAACTAAACTTCAGCAAAAAGTTATTTTTATTCCAAAACAAAGGCCCGAAAAGCTTTACAATTACACCAAAAATGCAGATTTGGGAATTAGTTTTGACAAGGATACCAACCTGAACTACAAATACAGTCTGCCCAATAAAATATTTGATTATATTCATGCGGGCCTGCCGGTTATGGCCTCGCCTTTGGTCGAAATAAAAAAAATCATCGATCGGTATAAAATTGGCGAATGCATTGAAAATCACGAACCAAAACATATTGCGGAAAAAATAAATACGTTGTTGAATAATTCTGAAAAACTGCTTCAATACAAGGCAAACTGTATAACAGCTTCAAAGGAACTAAACTGGGAAAATGAAAAACTCGGCCTGATCCATATTCTTGAAAAACATGTCTAAGAAACATTTACATATCACCACCTTTGAAATGCCCTTTCCGGCAAATTACGGGGGGCTCATCGATGTATTTTATCGGATCAAAGCCATTCACGAACTAGGCGTAAAAATCCACCTTCATGTTTTTACATCAAAAGTTCATAAACTACCAAATGAATTGGAAGAAATTTGTAATCAGATTCATGTTTACCCTCGAAAAACAGGGATAAAATCTCAATTAAGTTGCAAGCCTTATATTGTTAAAAGCCGCGAATCTGATGATTTGTTAAAAAATTTATCCGTAAATGATGATCCCATTTTATTTGAAGGTCTGCATACTACCAACATGCTAAATCATCGGAAATTAACGAACCGGCTCAAAATTGTTCGTACATGCAATATTGAACATCAGTATTATTGGAGCCTCTTTAAAGCATCGGGCAAACCACTGGAAATGATTTATTTTCTATTTGAGAGCATCAGATTGAAGCGCTATCAACGAAGGTTAAGACATGCAAACTACATACTTCCGATATCTGAAAAAGATCAATCATATTTTAACATTCATTTCCCTGATCAGCAAATATCATGGGTGCCGGCCTTTTATTCCGATACCGGAACAGACATATTACCGGGGCATGGGAATTATGCCCTGTATCACGGGAATTTAAGCGTTGCTGAAAATATAAAAGCGGCAAGATTTCTGATTAAAAAAGTATTCAATAAAATTGATTATTCACTTATAATCGCCGGCCTTGATCCCGATAAAAGCCTGATAAAGCTGGCCGCAAAATATCCAAATGTTCAACTTATCGACAGCCCAAACGATATCGAAATCAAGCAATTGATACAACAGGCCCAATTCAATATATTGTTCACTTTTCAGTCGACCGGATTCAAATTAAAACTTTTGTATGCGCTCCAGTACGGAAGATTCTGTATCGCCAATTCAACAATGACTGAAGGAACAAAACTTGATGCACTATGTCTCAACGCTGAAACTGCAAACGAAATAGCTTCATTCATTAATAAATACGGAGTGTCTGAATTCCCGAATCAGCAATTGGAGGGTCGCAGATTATTATTTTTATTCAGGCTGATCCCTGCCTTTTCACACAATTTACCAAAGGCACTGTTG
>CAYNTB010000250.1:0-4262 GCA_964399905.1 uncultured Bacteroidales bacterium
GTTGTCGGAATTCTTTTCATAATAATCAACGATCATCGGAAGCTTTTTGCCTTTTTTATAATCATCCGGAATTCCAAGCGTACCCTGCAAGCGAACACCTTTGCTGTTGGTAAATTCGAACAAAATTTGCTTCCCCCATTTATATTCACTTTGCCAGGGGTTTGCATTGGTAACTTTTTGTGGAGCACTGCATGTCAAATCACTTACATAATAATCCGGGAAATCAATAAAAGATTCAATGGTATAAATTAACTTATCCGCTTTCTTCGCTTTCTCCGGTCGACCAAATCGTTTGTCTTCAAAAATCAATTGGGTCAGTTCATTATTATTTAATGAATAATATCCTGCCTTTTTTGTCCATTTTCCAAAAGCTGACAGCATCAATGGTTTCTCGAGATCAATAAATTTTTCTTCCTGATCAAGTTTGATATATTCAAATTTAATTTCATTTTTGTCGCCTTCACCCTTTGTTAAATTGATCGCTTCTCCATCTTTTAATGGAACAGACCATAAATCATATTTGGCATTTAAAATAACTGATTTCCCATCCTTAGAATAACCTTCGACCCCATAGGGTGGTTTTTCACCATAACGATCAAATTCTTCATTCACAAAACTGACGGGGATATTTTCTGTAATATTTTTGGTTTCTCCCGAATCAAGATCATAAACCCAAACATGCCCTTCTTTCCAGAACAGAAAGTGCTTACTGTCAGGTGAAACTCCCAAACTTCGCTCATGCGCTTTTAACATGGACACTTTCTCTCCGGTGGAATTATCGATGCGGTAATAGTCGCCCAGACGGGGTTTCCAATCGGACATATATGCTTTGTTATCCACACCTACCGACCATTTACCATCACGGGTTAAGGTAATATTGCGCATATTTTCATCGGCCAATTTAAAAAACTTTCCGGTCTTTAAATCGAACACCGAACGAAAGGTGAAATTGCTCTCTCGCTTGGCTTGTATCATCTGAGCCGATTGAATTTGTTCATCCTTCCAATGCCAGACATCTACATCTGCAAGCGGATTAGCATCAGCTGCTTTTTTTGCAGGTTCATCCTCCTGCTCTTTGAGTCCGAAAAATAGTTTTGAATAATCGGTGCTCCATACCAGGGTTCCTTTTTCAGAAATTACCATATTTTCTGGGGCACCTTCAACTTTGGTAAGATCCAGAAGATGTTTTGTCGGTTGCAACGAATCCAAATTGGTAAACGCCAACAATACGTTTTCCAGCTCTTTTTTCTTTTTGTTTTTGCTGCCTTTTAAAGCGGCCAGCACATTCCCTTTTTCATCCCAGCTAAGGCTACTGAAAAAGTTTTTCCCTGATTCAAGGGTCTTTCGAATATTTGTTTCTAAATAAATGAGATGAATTCCGTTTGCAGTTGTATCAGGCTCGTCAATGATATAGGCAAGCATGGTTCCCGGTTTATTAAAACTGAACTCCGAAACATTGCCTATCAATTCATCCATGCCTGTTTTTAAATTTCGCAATTGCAAATCGCTTCCTTTATGTTTAGCCTTGGGGTCGGCTTTGTCCTTTTTAATGGCCAAAAAATTTGATCCTTTCGAAAAAACAAATGACGACATATTGTTCACCTGAACTTTTTCACCGGAATCCAGATTTAAAAGCTCCAGTTTTTTTGGAACAGGTTTTTTATCCTTTTGTAATTTTTTAATTTCATTAATTGGCAGGTTAATCGCATAAGCTACCCAATTCGCATCATCCGCAAACTTCGGATCAGTACCCAGAGGAATCTGGTATAATGTATCGGTCAGAAGGCTCTTCACATAAAGGGTATCGTTTTTATCCCGCAAACCGAATCCGAAAGTAATCCAGTTCCCATCATCAGAAATGGCTGCTGACTCAATGCTTCTCCATTTACCAAACTGATCAAATGTGAGTTCTTTTTTCCCCTCTGCTGCCTGGGCAATAAAAGATACTCCAAAAATGAATAGTATAATGAATACTAAACTCCTGACTGGATTTTTTAAATACTTCATGGTGGTTCCTCCGTTTTTTGATAAAGTTTAAAGCTGATTATTCAATGATTTTTTATGTGATTTACAGTTACAGCCAAAATCGAATTTACACAAATTCCACACTTCTTTATGATTTGCACATCCAAAATGGATTCATCGCATTAATGAATATACCAAAGGATATATATTATCGATAAAACTGTGCTCAGCGGGCAACTCAACCTCAACCTTAACCTCAGCCTTAATCTGACATTCAGTAGTCATTCTGTTGACATACAATGGTAATTCAATTGTAATACGTTGTAATACGTTGTAATACATTGTTATATGTTGTTATTCAATGTATATTCATAGTTATTAGGTTATTAAGGTTTTGTGCAAAATTGAACTACATTAAACAATATTGAACAAATGAACTCATACGCATTTCGGCTTCGGCTTCGTTCAGCCGGTAATTCATCCTCAACCTTAACCTTAGCCTTGTCATTCAGTGGCAATATAATTGTAATACGTTGTAATACATTGTTATAAGTTGTTATTAAGTTATTAGGATGTTGACTCTTTGACTTTTTACGCTTTGCGCCTTGCTCCATGCCAAAACCTCAATCTTAAACTTTGCCTCAGCCTCGACATTCATTGGTAATACAGCTATAATACATGGTTATACGTTGTTATCTGATTTTGACCTCTCGACCCTTTGACTCTTTGACTTTTTAAGCTATGCACCATGCCCGTGCTCCATGCCAAAACCTCAGCCTTAACCTTAGCCTTAGCCTTAGCCTCAATAACAACAAATAACTCAGTAACCATTAATAACATATTAATATTTTTTTTCCTTATATTTGATCTGACCCCTAAAAACCCCTGAAATGAAAAAACCAATAACATTTTTATCCTTTACCATTATCTTGTTCTCCTGTAATTGTGAACCCAAAACCGCCGATGATGGATGGATTTACCTTTTCGACGGCACCAGCACCGATGGCTGGAGAGCCTATAACAGTGAATCATTACCCGCCCAGTGGGTGATAAAAGACAGCTGCCTGACTTTCGATACCGAAAAAAAACTTGAATCGGAAATGGAGGGCGGCAAGGACATTATTTATGCCAAAGAAGAATTCGAAAATTTTGAGCTCTACCTCGAATGGAAACTACCCGAAGGCGGAAACAGCGGGGTATTTTATCATGTAAAAGAAGGCTATGAAAGTCCTTATGAAGTCAGCCCCGAATACCAAATACTGGATGATTTGAAGTGGGAGGAAATCAATAACGCCAAACTGGCCGAATGGCAAAAAACCGCTGCCGATTATGCCATGACCGTTCCCGATACCACCCAAAAAATTGTGAAGCCCGCCGGAGAATGGAATACCACCACCATCCGATTCACCCCCGAACTGGTCGAACACTGGCTAAACGGCAAAAAGGTGCTCGAGTTTGTGCCCTGGTCGGAGGACTGGTACCAGAAAAAAGCGGCAGGCAAATGGAAAGATTTTCCCGATTATGGCAAATTCAGAACAGGCTACATCGGTTTGCAGGATCACGACAGTCCGCTATGGTTCCGAAACATCAAAATCAAAAAACTTTAATCATCAACTATGAAACGAAGAAGTTTTATCAAAAATACAGCAGCATTGGCATCATTAACCATATTACCATCAGCAGTCAGGGCTCTTGCAAATAACCAAAAACTACGAACTGCCCATATCGGTGTGGGAGGAATGGGCAGCGAAGACCTGGCATCCATCGCTTCACATCCATCAGTAGAAGTAGTCGCACTCTGCGATGTAGATGCAAATGCCTTGGAAGCCGCCAAACAATTACATCCAAACGCAAAAGTGTATGCAGACTACAGACTTTTACTGAAGGAACTAAAAAATGATATTGATGCGGTGATTGTTTCTACGCCCGACCATACCCATGCCCCCGCCTCAATGATGGCCATGGAAATGGGTAAACCGGTTTATTGCCAGAAACCCCTGACGCATCATGTGGCCGAAGCACGAGCCATGCGAAAAATAGCAAAAGAAAAAAACCTGATCACGCAAATGGGGATCCAGGTGCATTCCTTTTATGATTATAAACTGGCCACTTTACTGATCCAGGCCGGGTTCATCGGAAAAGTAAAAACCGTCAGGGCCTGGTCGCCTAAAAATTGGGGATATGACGGGCCCGAACCGCAGGGATCCGACCCCGTACCGGAGAATTTAAACTGGAACCTTTGGCTGGGGACCTCCGCCGACAGACCCTATAAAAAAGACTTTTATCATCCCGGAAAC
>CAYNTB010000251.1:0-4247 GCA_964399905.1 uncultured Bacteroidales bacterium
GAAAATTTAATTCTCCGGGGTTTTTATTTTAATTTCAGAAATATTTATTCCGATTTTATTTCCCTGTTTTGTTTATTCTCCTTTATAAATGCCCATAGCGACACGATAAGGATAATGGCGACTGTATAATAAACAAAGACCGGAACCGGAACCGGATCACCTTTGGCATAGGAGTGCATTCCGGATAAGTAGTAATTAACGCCGAAATAAGTCATCAGAACTGAGCTAAAACTGATGAGGGCCGCGAAATTAAAAGCATAGCTACCTTTTAGCCCCGGAGTTAACCTCATATGAACAACAAAGGCATAAACAACCACAGTTACCAGTGCCCAGGTTTCTTTTGGATCCCAGCCCCAGTATCTTCCCCATGATTCGTTGGCCCACACCGCACCTAAAAAGGTTCCGATAGTAAGCAAGAATCCTCCAATGATCAAATTCATTTCATTGATGTTTGTCAGCTCTTTGATCGTTTTATTGATGCGGTCCTTATTGAATTTATTTTTAAAGAGCATCAGAATAAGGTTTAAGAATCCGAGCAGGGCTCCAATAGCAAGAAAGCTATAACTGGCAGTAATCACCGCAACATGAATAACGAGCCAATATGATTTCAATACGGGCACCAGGTTTGTAATTTCCGGATCCATCCAACTCATGTTGGCAACCATTAAAGTTAATGAGGATAAAACGGCTGTTGTTGCAACGGTGATCTTAGATTTTTTCATGAAAAATAATCCGGCCAATACAGTGGCCCAGGAAATATAGATCATCGACTCGTAGCCATTGCTCCAGGGAGCGTGTCCGGAAATATACCATCTTACCGCCAGCCCCAGGGTGTGAAAAACAAATCCGATGACAATCAATATCAATCCGTAACGGATAAATTTTTCAAATTTATATTTAGGCTTGAGCAGGCTCACAAATAACATGATTAGCATTACAAAACCAATCAGGCTGTAAAATGGAAACAAACGTTTAAATATGTTGAGGTTATTGTACAAAATTTCGATATTGGTGCGGGTTTTGGAAGGCATGATCTGGCTTCCAAATTTTGCCTGAAAAGTTTTGATATAAGTTAGGCTCTGGTCGGCTTCATTCCACATTCCTGTATTCAACCCCTTTTGGATGGCCCCGTAATACATGGGGAGAATATTTTTTACAAATGCCCGGTCTTCAACATCAAACCTGAGTGAATCCTGTGCAGTATACCATCCATTATTTTCGTCGTTTTTAAGTGGGAAAATCTGTAAGAAGCTGCCCGAATAAACCATATAACAGATGTTCACCCGCTCATCAACCTTGATGATTTCCTTATCAAAACCGGTTCGCATGGCAGGCTTCTTTTTGTAAGCAGCATCTACATAGCCAGATAGTTTGTAAGTTCCTCCTTTATTATAATCAATAAAATTGTTGAATGAGGCACGGTTTCCTCTAACGCCAAGCATTCGTTGAAGTTCAGTATCCGACACCTTGATCATAGGAACAGATTGCCAGGTTCCGGCATCGGCTATCATTCCCAAAAATACCTGATCGGCAGTCAGGCCCATAAAAGTGCCCTTTTTGGTTACTTTCCTCAGAATTTCGGATGACAGTGTATTGATGGGTTCCACCCTGCCTTTTTGGTCAAGAATTAATAACTTCCCAAAATCTTTGGCATGATCCTTATCAATATAAGTTCCCGGATTAATGGTAGTGTATTGTGCCTGTGCATGATTTGAGCTTAAGATGACGGTAGCAAGGAATAAGGCAAAAATTCCAGCTTGCTTGACTTTGGAAGATTGACGCATCAAATTTCTGAAACGGCTGTCCTTGTGGAAAAAATTCAAAATCATACCCAGGGCCATGATAAAGTAGCCGATATAGGTAACAAATGTTCCCCAATAATCGTGGTTCACTGATAAAATTGTTCCCTTTTCATCCTGATCGTAAGAAGATTGGAAAAATCGATAACCATCATAATTCAGAACATTATTCATAAATATCCTTCGTTGTTCTTCGAGATTTGTTCTTTCGTCGATGAGTGTTACTTCACTGGCAAAAGAAGAAGGGCTCATAGATCCGGGATAACGTTCCAGTTGAAAATCTCTTAGGTAAAGTGAAAATGGAAGTTCGATTAATTTTGAACCATAACTTAATTCAAAATCAACTCCATCAATGGTTTTTGTATCAGATTCACCCAAAACACCGGCTCCACCAAAAACCGTAAACTGTTCATTTTTATTGTTGTATTCCAGGTGGAAAATTGCAGCATCATTATAATTGCCTTCTTTCGATGCAGGTCCTTCAACCAGCCTTGTTGAAGCATGTTCAAAAATATTTCTGACAACAATCCTGGTTGATCCAAATGAATATAATCTCATAGGCTCAAAAGGATGCTCCATATTAGCATCCAGCATTACAGTTGATTGGTCGGCCATCTGGGTTATGCCAACTGCGATTGGGGCGATGAAAGTATAACTTTGCTCTTTTTTGCTGATATAAACATGCAATGGGTTTATATCAGGGGTGTCGAACGAAAAATATACACCGCCAATGAGAACGGATTCCCCTTTTTTGATAAACCTGGCAATTTGTCCGCTGCTATTGGTGGTCACAAGAGAAATAATAGCATCTCCATTCGGATCTTCCACGATGGTCTCAGCTGCATTGGGAATATATCTGGCCAGCGAAAGATGTGCCTTCTGATTGTTAAAATTTAGCGTACGACTGTATGAATTGCTTTTATATGGATTAAAGAGTTTCTTGTCGCTAAACGAAAACTGATTGGTGCCATCATTTACCGCTAACTGAATATAGGCATGTTGGGAAATAATTTGCCTGGATGACTGTCCTTCCCTGATACGCATCATGCCTTCTTCTCCCGCGTAGCGTGTTATGGCGGAACCAATTAATATGATGATAAATGAAATGTGAAAAACAAGTACTGTAAATTTTTTCCGTTGATAAAGTTTGTATTTAAAAATGCTGCCAAACATGCTGATTGACATGATAAGCAGAAGAACCTCAAACCAACGTGAATCATATACGATGATACGGGCTGCAAGTGTTCCCAAATCATTTTCAACAAAAGTTGCAGCACCAATTACTCCGGCAAAAATGAGCATCAATGTACCGGAGAATTGCATCGAAAACAGAAAATCAAAGAATTTTTTCATACGTATTTATAGTTTAAATAGAATCAAATAGTTCGCAAATTTAGTAATTTAAACAGCGCAACAAATTTAGATAAAGCTGTTATTAATCATATTTTTAATCAGAGATAATCTTAAGCATGATGTTGAAGTGATTCTTCCAGATATGGATGGTTTCGGGCAACCAGCGGAGCTCTTTTCAGCGAAAATGCCAGAATCAAGGCAAAAAGGCCGATATAACCAATAAAACTTCCGATTTCGACAAACCCAATATGCAAATGGTGCAGTGTACCTACAGTTACCTGCATATAAACATCAACCCACTGTCCCAGCATCAAAATAATGGCAACAGCGAGAACAGCATTTTTGTTTGTTGCAACCTTTGACGACATAAGTGCTAAAAATGGGAATAACCAGTTTACGATTAATTCGGTATAAAACAGGGGTTTAAATTCTCCCATTGTTCTTGGCACATAGTATATTGTTTCTTCTGGAATATTGGCATACCAAATTAAGATGTACTGGCTAAACCATGTATAACCCCAAATAATACTGAGAATAAAAATATATTTGGAAAAATCTCTCAGGTGATATTTTGTAAGGAAAGGGAAATGCCCCAACTTATTCAAAACAATAACGATAATGGTGATCAGAACCACAGCGTGATAAAATGCCATTGCAAAATTCCGTATGGCAAAAATGGTGCTGAACCAATGCGCATCAATCGACATGATCCAGTCGAAAGTAGCAAGTGAAAAAGTTAATGCAAGCGAAAAAATATAAACTTTAGAATAAAATTCACTTTTTTCAAAATATTTTAACCCACCTAATTTGTCTTCTTTAAGCGAAAATTTTCTAAGTAATTGCGTTAAACCGATCCACACAGCAAAGTATATGAAAAACCGGATGATAAAAAATGGAACATTCAGGTAAGGTGCCTTATGCTGTAGGATTGCGTCCTGTGCCACTTCTTCGGCATGGCTCCAGTGATAAAAATGATGTACCCCAAATAAAACCGGGATCATCAGAATAAAAAGCACTGGAAAAAAATTTGCGATGGCTGGCGGTATTCTTACAAATCCTGATGACCAACCACTTTGTGTGATATATTGCAATGCC
>CAYNTB010000252.1:0-1473 GCA_964399905.1 uncultured Bacteroidales bacterium
GGAGCCTGTTGGGCAGATAGCAGTCTATTCCGATCAGGAGGGCGAACAGGTCGCCTGTTTTTCCGCTCATTTTTTATCACCTGAAGCGAAGCTATATCTTTTTTGCAGATTCTGCTCTCTATTTTCATCTCAATTCCAGCTGCGAAAGGCCTCGGCTATGCAGGGCTGACATTCGGGCTTGCCGGTCAGGACTCCCCAGGGATTAGTCCAGAGCCGATCAAGCATGCTCTGATTGAAGCTTCCCTCTTTGGGGCATGTTCTGACATTTGGTATCTCATACCTCACCGATAGTTTTTTTCGTGCGTTTGTGTTAACACTTCCCTGAATCTGTGCATTCCCCAGCACTTTCATTCGTGGGCCGCCCCGAAGCATTGAATTTGAAATTCCGTTGGTATTTACGTTCATGTGGGTCCATACATTCCAAAAGTTTTTCAAACTCATATTTCCATTTAGTTCAATCCCCTGGCCCAGCGAATTTCCTCCAAAATCCCAAATATTATAAAAATCTGCTGAAATATTCCAGCTTCGATAAAATCCTTTAGGTTCCCAAACACGGTATTGCCCCCAGTACATGGCAAATATTTGATCGGCCTGACGCAGATAACCCATATCGTTCAATTCAAAACCGGGGGTTTTCCAAAGAATAACCGCCAAATGATTCCAATGCCCTTTTTGACGCAATAACTGCATACGCCCCCCTGATCCAACCAATGAAGTTTTGGTAAGATCATAATCAGTATAATTATTATCCGGCCGTTGATAATACCGGGCCGAGGACTCCTGGGTTTCAGCAATGGCTTCGCTGGTGCCGTTAACCTGGCTAAAGGCAGCATTTACATTAAACATCCACGTTTTATTTTTGTAATATTGGGTAAAATCAACACCTCCTGTAAAAGCTGATTTATGAAAAGAGTTTTCGGTAAGTTCATCTGTTTTTCTTATGGTGCTCGTCAACATCCCTCCGATGATTGTATTTCCATTGTTCATGTCTTTTTGAACACGGCCCAAAAAATAATTGGTCAGGGGTTCCACCGTTTCAAAACGCCTGGAACCATTCAGGTCTATTTCAGCTTTACCTTCGGCGGTAACGCTTTCAATAATACCGACCGATAATCCGTTGCTTGTTTTACCGGTAAGCTTTGCAGCTCCCAGAATTGGGGTGTTTACCGGAACCTTCGCATACTCATCATCATTTAAATCCGGATCAAGTCCGGGCCTTCTGCCAATCCGGCGCGAATAAAACAGATTATCATTGCCCACTCCGCCGTCGCCAATACCAATACCGAAAGTGGTTATGTTTGCACCCTCAATAAAGAATGGCCTTTTTTCCTCAAAAAAAGTTTCATAAGCGGTCAGGTTAACCTCCGAAGGATCGGCTTCAACCTGGCCGAAATCCGGATTAATTGTTAAATCCAGCGTTAAATTATTTGTAAGCCCGACTTTTGCATCAATGCCTCCGTCGGCATATGTGTC
>CAYNTB010000252.1:1534-4246 GCA_964399905.1 uncultured Bacteroidales bacterium
AAACGGATCACCAGCTTCAGCTTCATAAGTTTCATGTTTAGCAACTCCATAAGGCGTAATGTCGAATATTTTTCGGGGTTTTATTGTTTCCAGTCCGCTCAACTCCCCGAATCTGTGCACCAGACCGGGGGCATCTTTCGGAATATGCTGCCAAAAGTCCAGTTCATCATAACGATAAGTTTGACGAAAAACCTCCAATCCCCATATTCCATCCGATGCTTCTTCAAAACGTAACTGACTAAAAGGGATCTTAAACTCAGCCACCCATCCATCATCGACTATATTAACTTTTACCCACCAGTTTGCATTCCACGAATCATCTTCGCTATTTCCGTCATCCGTTAAAATCTGATCAAACTTTACACCACCCGCAGTAACGGCAAACATAAAAGCTGTGCGCAAATCATGATAGCTGTCGAATGCAATACCCATAAAATCGCCATCCGTATTATCGCGCCTCGACAGCCTGCGTACGATGCTGTCAGGACTTGTATCAAAAGCTTTCATTCCAACATAGAGGTTGTTCTCGTCGAATAAAATTTTGAACTCCGTCCGTTGTGTGGCCGGTGCATCATTATAGGGTTCAAATTGCCTGAATTCGTTGATCCATTCTCCCGATAACCAGGCCTCATCGTCCAGGATCCCATCAATGACCGGGGGATTTTCTACTGAAACTGCGTGGTAATTTTTTTTGATAAATTCTTGTGCGGATATTCCTAAACCTATTGTTATAAATACAATTATTAATATAAGATTTCTCATTTCCAAATACTTGAGTCATTATTCTCCATATGTCATGTATAAGACTACTGACCTCAGGATTTGTTACAATTTTTTCGAAATTTTTGTGACAACAATTTTTGTAATCAAATGAACTTTCCCGGATCCGGCCCTCAAACAAAACAAATTACAATTTGAATACTATTGCATTGGCGAAAGGTTACAATAAAAAGAATTGACAGGATATCTTAGATGGAGTTGTTTTTTGCTCGGTGGTTTCTATGTTTCGGAAACGCTTTCTTTTTTCAGGCAATTTACATTTGCCGTTTTTAGAAATTGGTTAAATTTATGATCCATAAAAGCATTAAAATGACAGAAGATAAGAACAATGCCATCATGTTACCCGATGAAGTAGTAATGACAAAGATCTTTATCATTAGAGAACAGAAAGTAATGATAGATCGTGATTTAGCAGAGCTTTACGGTGTACTAACAGGAAACTTAAATAAAGCTGTTAAAAGAAATATTAAGCGTTTTCCTGAAGACTTTATGTTCCAACTAACAAAGGAGGAGTTTGATAACTTGAAATTCCAATTTGGAACATCAAGTTGGGGAGGTACAAGAAAGCCTCCTTATGCCTTCACGGAACAGGGTGTTGCAATGTTATCAGGAATATTAAGTAGCAACAGAGCAATTAATGTAAATATCCAAATAATGCGAATATTTACAAAAATAAGAAAAGTGCTAATTGACAATTTAAATGTAAAACTAGAAATAGAGGAAATAAAAAAGAAGCTCAAGAACCATGACAAAAACATCGAGCTTGTGTTTACGTACCTTGATGAATTACTTGAAAAGCAAGAAAAGCCAAAACCAAGAAAACAGATCGGTTACAAACTTCCAAAGAAAGATTAAATCTCCACTCGTTAGAAAATATTTTGCAGAAGAATTGAATAAATAAATTGTAATTTAAAACATTAAAAAACCAAAAAAAACTCAGGTGCCCAACACAGATTAAATGACCAGACTTTCATAAATTGACCAACCCTTAATATTTACAAAGCACACATAAAAAATAACATCCTTAAAAATATTTATTAAAAAGTTACCAAATAAGGTAACTTTTAGTAGCTTTGTAAAGTATATGAGAATTATCAAGGAAAAAACCCTTAACGAACTAAGTGGACAGAGCAGGTACAAAACAGCCAGTGAATCCTTAAAAGCATGGGTGTATGAAGTAAGGTTCTCAGACTGGGGCAGTGCCAATGAGCTGAAAGCAAAATATGGGAATGCCAGTATCATTAATTCAAAAAGGGTGGTGTTCAATATTAAGGGCAATGATTTCAGATTGATTGTTGATATTGAATACAGACTTAAAATAGTATTTATTGTATGGTTCGGTACCCATGAGGAATATGATAAAATAGATGCAAAAACAGTGAGTTATGAAAACTAAAATATTAAAAACAGAACAGGAGTACAACGAAGCTTGTGAAAGGATTTACAGCCTGATCCACAGCTCTGAAAATGCCATTGAGCAGGACAGTCCCGAGGGTGAAGAAGTAGAGTTGTTGTCATTACTTGTTGAGAAATACGAATGGGAAAAGCACCAAATGGAAGCACCAGACCCGATAGAGGCCATTAAATTCAGGATGGAACAAATGAACCTGAAACAAGCCGACATTGCCCCGCTATTTGGAGGCAAGACAAGGGTATCAGAAGTTTTGAATGGAAAAAGAACCTTAACCTTAAAAATGATCACTTTATTGAACCGTTACCTGGGAATTCCTTTGGAATCGCTGGTAAGCGGGAACAAAGAAATTAAGCTGGAAGACGCGAAGAAAGAGAAACTCATGAATATTTCTTCCATCCGCGATTACCTGGGAGGAAGCAGGGCAGCAATGATATAGTTATAGTTGAGGCACTAAATCGTTGAATTTGCAATTCAATATTTTCAAAAAACTTATATTTATACATCCAAAAATAAACCCA
>CAYNTB010000253.1:0-4182 GCA_964399905.1 uncultured Bacteroidales bacterium
AAAGTGATATTTTCTTCGATTCGCGTCAGAATGTGGCCGTTCGGGAAGGCCATTTTTATTTGTACCCCATGAATGAATCGCTGGAACCGGGAGGTTTCGACATTAATTCAAAAGATAACTTTAATATGTTAAGTCTTCAAACCAGGCTAAAAGGTACCATAACAGGACCGGATGCCTTTGGTGCCAAGACTTCAGCTGTGATTGAAGCCGCATTTTTCGGACACTCCGAAACCGATGTGAACGGTTTTCGTTTACGACATGCTTTTGCAAAGTTAAATTGGGAAAACACAGAACTGCTGGTTGGGCAATTCTGGCATGCCATGTTCATAACGGATTGTTTCCCAGGCACGGTTTCATTCAATACGGGTGCTCCGTTTCAGCCATTCTCACGTAATCCACAGATTCGCATCTCTCAAAATTTCGATGGATTAAAACTTAGTTTTACAGCCATGTCGCAACGTGATTTTACCAGTACCGGACCTAGTGGCACCAGTTCAATATATTTACGTAATAACGTAATTCCTGAATTAAACCTGACCATTCAATATAGTACAAAAGGTAGTAATGGAAATTCATTTCTAATGGGCATAGGTGCTGATTATTTATCTTTGGTTCCTCGAATACAGACCAATCAGGGTTATGCTACAGATCAGTCTGTAAGCGGAATTTCAACAATGGCATTTATGAAGTTCACCACCCCTGACTTGACAGTTAAATTTGAAGGTGTACTGGGACAAAATACAACAAACCTAACCATGCTTGGAGGCTATGTTGTTTCTCAAAACATAGACATTCATCACGATTATGTGGCATATCTGCCAATTAAGAATCTGTCGTTATGGACCGATATTCACAGCAATGGCACAAAAGTTCAGGCCGGATTATTTGCCGGATATACAAAAAATAAAGGTGTTGGCGAAAATGTGATAGGACCTTATTACAGCCGTGGATCAAATATTGATTATGTTTATCGTTTGGCACCAAGGGTTGATTTTAATTCCGGCAAGATGCGCTTTTCAGGAGAAATTGAATATACAACCGCCGCCTACGGAACAACACAATCTGACGGAACTGTTGACGATGCACACGAAGTAAGTAATTTCAGGTTACTTATTGGGGTGTATTATTTCTTTTAAAAAAGTAAATTTAATATCCTCAACTCCCTTCCATTTCGAAGGGAGTTTTTTTTATTTTTATATCAATGAAACTCGCCATAATTTCTGATATACACGAAGATATTGAAAGCCTTGAAAAAGCTATGGAACTGATCAACAAATCCAGGTGTGACCAGATTATTTGTTTGGGAGATATCGTGGGCTGTAATCCGTCCTCACATCCTTATTATAGCTTACGCAATGCGAACCGGTGTATCGATCTCATTCGAAATAATTGCTCAATCACCGTTGCCGGTAATCACGACTTGTATGCGGTGAGAAAGACCCCGGTACACCAAACAGATTTTCAACTTTCTCAAAAATGGTATTCATTTAGTTTAGACAAAAGAAAAGCACTTGCAAAAGGCAGGTATTGGCTCTATGAAGATCATGACCTGCCACTTGATCTGAGCCCTGAAAATATAAAATTCCTGGAAAGTCTGCCGGAGTTTAAAACATTAAGCAAGCATCATCCCGGAATATTTTTCAGTCATTATGTTTATCCGGATCTAAGCGGCTCAACCACTACTTTTATCGAATCGAAAGAACAACTTACAGAACATTATAAATTCATGGGTTTAAACAAATGTCTGATTGCATTTTCAGGACATCGTCATGTTGATGGTTTCTTATTCGGAAATTCTACAAAACTCAAATACCACAGCTATAAAAAAGTGAGCTTACATATTGAGAATTGTTGGATCGACGCGCCTTCAATATGTCGGAACTCAAAAAGTAACGGATTCCTAATCTTCGATACCAGTAGTTTTGAACTGCAAAGAATTTCACTATCTTCGTCCTGATATGGAAAAGCACCTTTTATCAAAATCAACCTTCATCAGAAGTGTTCAGTGTCTGAAGTCACTTTACCTTCACAAAAACAGGCCTTATTTAAGGGACCGTCTGTCAGCCGAACAATTGGCTAAATTTAAAAGGGGAACAGATGTTGGAGTACTGGCACAGCAATTATTTCCGGGTGGAATAAACCTTCAGCCGAAAGCACCTTCGCAATACCGGAAAGCCATAAAGGCCACTTCAGAAATCTTAAATTCATCCGATGAAATATGTATCTATGAAGCTTCCTTCCAAAGTGATCAGATTCTGGTCATTCTTGATATAATGGATAAAAAAGCTGATCAGGTGTTCGCCTATGAAGTAAAGAGTTCGCTTGAAATATCACAAACATATCTGACCGATGCGGCATTGCAATATTATGTTATTACTAACACAGGGCTTAAGATCGATGATTTCTTCATCATTTATGTGAATGAAAATTATCCGATAGAAAGAAATGAAAACGGAGAATACAAACTCGAAAATATCGATATTAATCAGTTTTTTGTCATTAAATCAGTTTTGGATGAAATTAAAGAGATGCAGGCTTTTATACGTGCTCATATTCCGAAAGCGAAAGAAGCTTTGTTTTTAAAAAAGTCACCCGAAATTGAAATCGGCGATCACTGCCGATCACCTTATCCTTGTGACTTTATCGGGCATTGCTGGAAAAATCAAGCAAACAATGCGCCTGAGTAAGTCGTACCATCAGCGGTATATTATACCAGCAACCCACGCAACTGAAAATTGTTAATAAATTCCCTGATGCATTTTCGGCATTAAAGCTTCATTATTTTATATATTTGGCTCATGGATGATGCGGCAAAAAAGAAAACAGACAATACACGAAAAAGACTCAGGCAACCCACACAACACGCTGGTATTTGGGAACATGGAAAAGTGCCACCTCAGGCAGTTGATTTGGAAGAGGCCGTTTTGGGTGCAATTATGCTCGAAAAAGATGCACTGACCCAGGTTATTGATATATTAAAACCGGAAGCCTTTTATAAAGAAGCTCACCAAATCATTTTTTCAGCCATCATTAAATTATTTGGAAAATCTGAACCCGTTGATATTTTAACCGTAACAAATCAGCTTAAAAACAATGGCGAGCTTGATTTGGTTGGGGGCCCTTATTATATCACACAGCTTACCAATCGTATTGCATCAGCTGCAAATGTTGAATATCATGCTCGCATTATCTCCCAAAAATTTATTCAGAGGGAACTGATCCGCATTTCCTCCGATATTATCAAAGATGCTTTTGAAGACACCACCGATGTATTTGACCTGCTGGACCGTGCCGAACAAAATCTGTTTTCGGTAAGTGAAAGCAATCTTCGCAGAAATTATGAAGATATGCAATCGCTTGTAACCGATGCCATTAAAGAAATTGAAGCTGCAAAAGGACAGGAAGGTCATTTAAGGGGAATTCCCTCCGGATTTACGGAGCTTGACCGTATCACAAATGGTTGGCAAAAATCCGACCTGGTTATTTTGGCCGCCCGTCCGGGGATGGGGAAAACTGCATTCGTACTTTCGATGGCCCGAAATTGTGCCATTGATTTTGGTAAATCTATTGCTTTGTTTTCGCTTGAAATGTCATCCATACAATTGGTTACACGTTTAATATCAAGCGAAACACAACTTTCGGCTGATAAACTTAAAAAGGGAAACCTTGAAAGTTATGAGTGGGAACAGTTGCACTCAAAAATTAATAAATTAACGGATGCCAAACTCTTAATTGATGATACGCCTGCCCTCACCGTTTTTGAGCTCAGGGCAAAATGCCGGCGATTAAAAGCCCAGCACGACATCGACATGGTTATTATTGATTACCTGCAACTGATGAGTGGTACCGGAGATGCAAAAGGAAACAGGGAACAGGAGATCAGTAATATTTCTCGTTCGCTGAAGGCGATGGCAAAAGAGCTTGATATTCCCATTATTGCACTCTCGCAGTTGAGCCGTGCCGTAGAAACCAGGGGCGGATCCAAGAAACCGATTTTATCCGACTTGCGCGAATCTGGAGCCATTGAGCAGGATGCAGACATGGTAATTTTTATTTACCGTCCGGAGTATTATAAAATTGACGTGGATGATGAAGGAAATTCGACGGCCGGAATCGCTGAAATTTGTATTGCTAAACACCGTAACGGTGCTGTTGGCGATGTACGGCTTAAATTCAAAAAAG
>CAYNTB010000254.1:0-4170 GCA_964399905.1 uncultured Bacteroidales bacterium
GGGAGATCCATTATTGGAAGAAACGGATATGGGACCCATGGCTCGTGAAGATTTGCTCCTGAATATTGAAAACCAGGTTGAAAAATCTGTTGAAATGGGTGCAAAAATCATAATCGGCGGAAAACGAATTAAAAATACCTGGTTTTTTGAACCAACCTTAATTACAACTGTAACTAAAAACATGCCGGTTTATTATGAAGAAACTTTTGGGCCGGTGTCTGTTATGATTAAAGCACAAAATGCAGAAGATGCCGTCAGAATTGCAAACGATACTTCCATGGGACTGGGTGCCAGTATCTGGACCCAGAACCTGGGTTTGGCCGAAAAAATGGCTGCCCGAATTGAAGCCGGGGCAGTTTTCATCAATGGCATGACCAAATCCGATCCACGGCTTCCTTTCGGAGGAACCAAACAATCGGGTTTTGGCCGTGAACTTGGCAGCTATGGAATTAAGGAATTCGTAAATATTAAAACGGTTTGGGTGAAGTAATAATATGCAGATCTAAATCCCACCCTTTTCTATAAGTTTTTCAATATCTTTCAGTAATCTGTCAATACTTTCTGTAATCGAATTACCCGAAATTGTGGCACCAGAAATACCGTCAATATTTTTATTAAATACCAAATTTTCTCCCGGAACCCTGCCAACGAACTGCTGCAACCATTTTTTCTGGGTAATTTCAACGCCATGTTCTTCGGTATAATCTAAAACCCGCACTAATAAAATCTTAAATTTTAAATCAAAAAAAACAACAAAAGTAAAATGATGAAAGCGCCCCATTGCTTCTTCAATCATAAAATAAGCATGGAAATCATCAGCTGTTAATTTAAAAAACTGTGCGCTGTTTAAACCTCCATCCGATTCTCGAATCTTAATCTCTGAAAAAATGATCTTTTCAACACTGTAATTCTTCAGTTCCAATTCCTTCTCAATAATCTTGTTAAGTTTCTTATCGTATAAATTCCGGTTCATCGGAAAAGCCTGATAACTTAACAGACTAAGAAATGTTATAAGAACAATATTTCTTAAATTTAGAACCATACTGCAACCCCTGCATTAAATTGTTTAGAATACTTATTCTGAGACTTGTTTTTATAAAACCTTATGTCGGATTTAAGCACAACACCATCGGCTATTTGATACCCAAGGCCGGTTATAATTTCTTTTACTGCATACTTATCATCTACAAGCATTGGGCCTTCAACCCTGGATTGCGTATTGAAATTTTCCCATCGGAGAAAGATTGTTAAAGAGTTTTGATTATTTACTGCATTTGCAAATATATCATAGGCAGCTTCGAGGTAATAACCATAAAAAGCCGAACCGGCATTGCTCCCTGTAAATGCGTTATATTCAATTGTATTATTTAGAGCTCCCGAAATAAAAGCACCCCTAAATGAAAATCCATCATAATTATATTGTAAATCCAAACCTAACATACTCATTCCAACTACCGACGAATCAGCTTGCATCATCAATTGATTATTGTTTTTATCCAAACCATCAAACATTGTTGATTGGGTTTTTCCAAAATATCCTGCCAAGCCAATTTTTAAATGACTCAATCCGAAATAATCCAATTTCATGGATAAATTAGGCGAACTTATTATCGATTCGGCTCCTTTTTGACGTCCGCCCCTGATCCCATCACCTGAGATTTTAGCATCTCCATTGTAACTTATGAGGCCATTAACCAGATATGCCTGATATTTTAATCCGATATCGGGAAATTTTCCACTAAAGCCCGCTCCTACCTCTCTCCATGTTGTAGGCACAATTTTATTCGCTACACTTGGTCGTTCAACCCCATTAAACGTTGTTGGTTCATGATATTCATTAATAATTCCCATAGGGATCAATATTAAGCCGGCTCGTAAAGCCATAAAATCATTCAATTTATAACGAATGAATGCCTGTTCCACATAAACCTCCTTCACATGTTCAAATTCGAGTTCTGTTACAAAATCAACCCGGTCATTAAATTGATAAGCAAACAACATCACCAAACGATGAACATCGAGTTTTCCATTCGACCGAATTGAATTATCGAAACTTTGGTTGTAATCAATTTGCCCATAACCGCCAATGGTTAACTTTTCATTACTATTTAATAATTTAGTTGCTGCATTTACAGGTTCAAGCTGAGTTTGAGCAAACATCACATTCACCGACAGTATGCTTGCAAATAGTATTAAATTTAGTTTTCTCATAGCCGTTTTAGTATTTATTTTTATTTAGAATGATTTAGAATAGCGACAAAAATAGAACAATTAAGCTTTATATTTTTACTTTGAATAATTGATGAATAATGATAGATATCATAATTCTAAATAAGCAATTCGGGTAAAATCAATTGAAATTTTTTTAATGGAATGTCACAATGAACCTCCTCGCCGGAGAGCAGCGAGGTATCTGAGAATAAATTTTATATTATTCGCCGCAAGCGACAGGGAATTTACCCAACCTTCTCGTCCGCCAAAGCGGAACGCGAAGGCGGATTAAATCTGTATTCTCTTCGATAACAAATTTGGCTTATTTGCTCAAAACCAATGTTTGTTCTTCTTTATCTTCAGCCTGTCAGCGTTCCGATTCGGTTCTGATGCCAACGGCTCTTCTAATCAATTTTTCGCCAAAACGCATTTTAATCCGATCCATAGCCTGATACAAACTGGTCATTTCAGGGGTATCTTCAAACATATTCAGCTGCTGCCAGCCGCTAACCAATCCACTTACTTTTACACCTATCAATCGCAATAACATGCGACGCTGATACAGGCGGTCAAATAAATTTAAGGCTTCGCTTATTAAGATGTGGTCGAAGGCCGTATATGGAAGCTGCTTTTGTAAAGTGTGGGTATCAAAATTCGAATACCTGATTTTTACGGTAATAACAGATGCCAGTTTTTGCTTTTCACGTAACTGAAAAGCCAGCCTTTCGACCATACTGATCAATTTTTGCCGGAGCCAGATCACGTCAATGGTATCTGTATTAAAGGTACTCTCGGTACTGATCGACTTTTGTTCGGAATAAGGCTTAACCGGTGTGGGGTCAATGCCATTGGCTTTTCTCCAAATAACAATGCCGTTTTTGCCCATTACACGCTCAAGCATTTCTGGAGGAACCAAACTCAATACCTTAATGGTTGTAATTCCCATCGAACGAAGCAGATGATACGATTTATCGCCTATCATTGGAATTTTACGGATTGACAAGGGAAACAAAAAAGGCAAAACCTGATGGGGCTCCACCTGAAGAAGTCCATTGGGCTTGGCTTCTCCGGTTGCAATTTTTGAAACAGTTTTATTGGTTGATAAGCCGAATGAAATGGGCAAGCCGGTTTCATGAATAATTTTGCTTCTGAGTTCGCTGGTCCATTTTAAATTTCCAAAAAATTTGTCCATACCGGTTATATCCAGATAATGCTCATCAATGGAAGCTTTTTCATATAAGGGGGCATTTTCTTCGATGATGCTGGTTACCATCCGGGAGAACTTGCTGTATTGATCCATATCGCCTCTTATCACAATGGCATCTTTGCAAAGCATACGTGCCAGTTTCATTGGCATGGCCGAATGAATGCCAAATGCCCTGGCTTCATAACTGCAACTCGCCACAACCCCCCGGTCGGAAGTCCCACCAATCAAAATTGGTTTTCCGATAAGCTTACTGTTTTGTAAACGTTCAACAGATACAAAAAAAGTATCCAAATCCAAATGCACAATTGTACGGCTCTCTGCAATCATTTTTCGTGAGTACTTGACAATTAAAAAAATTGTATTATCTTTGATTAGTTTTTAATCATTTATTTGATTACAATTTAATCATTTAAAAATACCTCTTGCAAGTTTTTTTATAAATATTTTAATACATCACACATGAACACTTTTGGGAAAAACATCAAATTTCTGCGCAAACGTCAAAAACGCACACAGGACGAGCTTGCTTTTATCCTGGAAATGAAACGGCCAACCCTTAGCGGATATGAGAACGGGGTTGCACAACCCAGCGTGAGTGCACTCATCCGGTTTTCGATGTATTTTAAAACCACCATCGATACACTGGTAAAAACAGATTTAACAACACTTTCTGAAAGTCAGCTTTCGGAAATTGAACGCGGTTTTGACCAGTACATCAAAGGAAATAACATTCGGATTCTTACCTCTACCAT
>CAYNTB010000255.1:0-4151 GCA_964399905.1 uncultured Bacteroidales bacterium
GGGGTGTCCACCGGTAGCCCTGCCTTCGCCACCACCCATCGGGTGATCAACGGGGTTCATTACAACCGCACGGGTTCTCGGACGACGGCCCAACCAACGGCTACGACCTGCTTTTCCTGATCTCTCAAGGCTGTGGTCGCTGTTCGAAACAGTACCCACGGTAGCTTTACAAGTTTGAAGGATCATTCTGGTTTCGCCTGAGGGTAACTTCAGGATGGCAAATTTGCCATCACGGGTCATCAACTGGGCATGTGAACCTGCACTTCGCGCCATTTTTCCGCCTTGTCCGGGACGCAGTTCGATATTATGAACTACGGTACCGAAAGGAACTTCGCTCAAATAAAGTGTGTTCCCAACATCGGGGCTCACGCCTTTGCCTGATAGAATCTCCTGTCCTACTTTTAAACCATTGGGGGCAATGATATACCTCTTCTCACCATCGGCATAATAGAGCAAAGCGATACGGGCTGTCCTGTTCGGATCATACTCGATTGATTTTACCGTTGCCGGAATTCCATCTTTATCTCTTTTGAAATCAATGATTCTATATTGTTTCTTATGACCACCACCCATATATCGCATGGTCATTTTTCCATCACCGTTTCTTCCTCCGGAGCGTTTTGTTGAAGTAACAAGGCTCTTTTCTGGTTTTTCTGCAGTGATGTCGTCAAAAGCGCTTATAATCTTAAAGCGTTGACCAGGTGTTGTCGGTTTATATTTTTTTAAAGCCATCCTAATTAAATATTGCTATAAAAATCAATTGTTTCGCCTTCGGCTAGAGTAACAATAGCCTTTTTAAATGAGTTTGTTTTGCCGCTGATAAATCCGGCCTTAGTGTATCTGGACTTGGTTTTACCGGAATAATTCATGGTATTGATACTGGCAACCTCCACTCCGTAAATTTCCTTTATCGCTTCTTTAATCTGAAGCTTATTGGCCCGTTTATCAACAATAAAACCATAACGGTTGAGTTTTTCTCCCATTTCCGTCATTTTCTCAGTAATTACAGGCTTTTTAATGATATCCATTTCGATGAATTTTAATATTTTTTATTTAATCAAACATTTTTTCGATTTCTGCAATTGAATTCTCAGAAATCAGCAAATGGTTTGCATTTAAAATATCGTACGTATTAAGTGCTGAAGCATGAACAACTTTTGTTTTTGGTATGTTCCTGGCAGCCAGGTACACATTCTCTTTTGATTCGCCAACTACCAGCAGTGTTTTTTTGCCGGTCAGGCTTAAATTGTTCAACAACTCCACAAAGTTTTTGGTTCTTGGTTCCATTTCGAAATCTTCAAGCACCATTATATTTTTATCAATAACCTTGTACGAAAGCGCAGATTTACGTGCGAGTCTTTTAACTTTTTTGTTCAGTTTAAACCTGTAATCTCTTGGCTGAGGGCCAAACATACGGGCACCGCCCCTGAAAAGTCCGGATTTGATACTTCCTGCACGTGCAGTACCGGTTCCTTTTTGACGTTTGATTTTACGGGTACTTCCCGATAATGCACTTTTTTCTTTCGAACTGTGGGTACCTTGTCTTTGATTTGCAAGATATTGCTTGGTATCAAGATAAATTGCATGATCATTTGGCTCGATCCCAAAAATGTCATCATTCAGATTGACTTTTTTGGCGGTTTCTTTTCCACTGATATTATGAACTACTAACTCCATCTTTCAATAATTAAATATGAATTTTTAGCACCTGGAACCGCACCCTTAACAATGAGAAGGTTCTTTTCAGGAATAATTTTCAGGATCTGGAGGTTGATCATTTTAACACGATCACCACCTGTTCTTCCGGCCATTCGCATTCCTTTGAATACCCTTGATGGATATGAAGAAGCACCAATGGAACCCGGAGCCCTTAATCGGTTGTGCTGGCCATGGGTTGCATCATTAACCCCTGCAAAATTATGACGTTTTACAACCCCTTGAAATCCTTTTCCTTTCGATGTACCAACGACATCTATATATTCGCCTTCAACAAAAATATCAACGGTAACAACATCTCCAAACTGTTTTTGATGGCCTTTTTCAAAACGGCTGAACTCCCTAACTATTCGTTTAGGGCTTACACCGGCTTTCTTAAAATGACCTTTCAATGCGCTTGATGTATGCTTTTCCTTCTTTTCATCAAATGCGAGTTGTATTGCTTCGTAACCATCCACATCCTTGGTCCTCACCTGGGTTACTACGCAAGGGCCAGCTTCAATAACGGTACAGGGCAAATTTTTGCCGTTCACGTCGTAAATGCTGGTCATTCCTATTTTTTTTCCAATTAATCCTGACATCTTTATTCTTTTTTAGCTGTAAAATCGTGCTAACTAAACTTATACTTTTATTTCAACTTCAACACCACTTGGTAACTCAAGCTTCATCAGTGCATCTATTGTTTTAGATGTGGTACTGTATATATCCAGAAGCCTTTTGTATGAGCAAAGCTGAAATTGTTCCCTTGATTTTTTATTTACAAAGGTTGCTTTGTTAACCGTAAAAATCTTTTTGTTGGTTGGCAACGGAATGGGCCCGTTCACAACAGCTCCTGTTGATTTTACAGTTTTTACGATCTTTTCAGCTGATTTATCAACCAGGTTATGATCGTATGATTTTAATTTTATTCTAATCCTTTGACTCACGTTCGTTAATTTTTATTTCAATTAAGAATTTAATACGTATCCTCTTATCTTATATAAAACCTCTTCCTGTATATCTTTAGGGGTTACCTGATAATGCGAAAACTCGAGGTTCGAAAGTGCCCTTCCGGATGAAATGGTTCGTAAAGTGGTTATATAACCAAACATTTCTGCCATCGGAACTCTTGCTTTTATTACCTGAACACCCAATTTTGATTCCACATTTTCGAGATGGCCCCTGCGTTTGTTCAAATCGCTGCTCAAATCGCCAACATATTCGTCAGGTGTTGTAATCTCCAGACGCATGATGGGTTCAAATAATACCGGTTTGGCCTGTTTACAAGCGTTTCTGAATGCCTGTGCTGCGGCAACCTCAAACGACAATGCATCTGAATCAACACTGTGGTATGAACCATCAATCAGTCGTACTTTCAAATTATTCATCGGGAAACCGATCAATACACCGTTTTGCATGGCCATTTTAAATCCCTTTTCAATAGCCGGGATATATTGTTTCGGAATAACGCCATCCCTAATCTCGCTGATAAACTGTAATCCCTTTACATCGCTGTCGGCCGGACCGATTTCAACATAAATCTCTGCAAACCGACCTCTTCCGCCACTTTGTTTTTTATAAATTTCGCGATGACGAATGGTTTCACTAATCGCTTCTTTGTATGCAACCTGTGGAGTTCCACGGTTTACGCCTATATTGAATTCTCGTCTTAAGCGGTCGATTAAAATATCCAGATGCAATTCGCCCATTCCATTAATAACGGTTTGTCCGGTATCGCCATCTATCCTTACGGTAAAAGTTGGATCCTCTTCGGCCAGTTTAGCCAGTGAAATGCTCAATTTATCCACATCATCCTGAACCTTGGGCTCAACGGCCATACTGATAACCGGATCAGGAAATTCAATGCTTTCGAGTACCAGCGGATGTTTAATATCGGTGAGTGTATCACCGGTTCTGATTTCTTTAAACCCGACTGCTGCCCCAATATCACCGGCTTCAATTTTTTGGAGCGGGTTTTGTTTATTGGCATGCATTTGCAGAATACGGGCAATGCGTTCTCTTTTGTTGGTATTTGAATTCAGGATGGCGGTTCCGGCTTCCATCGAGCCTGAATAAACCCTGAAAAATGCAATTCGGCCCACAAAGGGATCGGTTGCAATTTTGAAAGCGAGTGCGGTAAAAGGCTCCTCGTTGTCGGGGTTTCTTAATTCTTCTTTGCTTGTGAACGGGTTAATACCTTTAACGGCCGGGATATCGAGTGGTGAAGGGAGGAAATTGGTAATGGCGTTTAATAAAAACTGGACCCCGGTATTTTTAAAGGACGATCCACAAAGCACAGGTGTAATGCTGAGTTCTAGTGTTGCTTTGCGAATCGAGCTCCGGATATCCGCTTCGGTTATTACTTCGGGATTTTCCAGGCATTTAGCAAACAATTCATCATGGTGTTCATCTTGGCATGTGCCAGTTTTGTTTTTTCCATTACAGCAGAAATCAGA
>CAYNTB010000256.1:0-3879 GCA_964399905.1 uncultured Bacteroidales bacterium
AAACTGAATAAGTCCGTCCGAAGGAGCAATCATCGCACCCATACTTTTAGGCAGGCTTTCAAGTTGACCCGAAACAGGTATTCTGGCATTAAACAAATCCGGCACTATTTCCAGGGTACCAAATTCTGTTTGCCAGGCCTTTTCTTTAGTGAAAATTATTTCTTCAGGATTGTGTACTTCCATTTCTGCATAAGCTTGCTCTGCTTCATGATCATCACCATATATATTAAATTCACCTAAATTAAAATTGCCTGAAATTTGCTCGCCCTTATAAGATATCGTAAGTGAAACTTTTTCAATATTTTCAGCAACAAATTTACCATGATAGGTACCGGGAGATTCCGGACTTTGAATTACCGAATTGAAATTTGTTTGAGCTCCATGAATACTGATTGTAACCATCCCGCTTTTAATGGGTTTATAATCACGCAAATCCGTCAGGTGAATCACGAAACTACTATTATGACCTTTCGTAAATGCATCAATTTCTGCAAATAATTCTAAATGCTTGTCAAATAGGGTAAACGACCGGGAAGCATGGTGATGAGCCTGGGCCGTTTCCACAGGTCGAGCTTGTTGACAGCTCAATAAACCAAAGAGTGCCAGGAGAATAATAAGTGATTTAATAATTTTCATCTGTTTATTTTTTTTAATTGTCAGATCGAATTCGCATGATGGGAAAAGAATCATTTTGATTGGCGTTCCACCGGATCATACTTATTTCATTCGTAAATAATCTTTTTATTGGGATGATTAAATTTAGATGTTAGAATTTTTCCTTATTTGTTGCCCGATTGCCGTAAACTCAATTCATAAGTTTGAAAATGAATGATTTAAAATGAATTTCAGAATTGTGAAAAGAAGAGAAACAGAAATAAGGAGGATGATTTTATACGAGTGGAGGAGCCCGAAGTCCATTGCCGTTCACAAGCTTTTTATCCCATAAAGAATAATCGTGAAAGAGCGGATTCAGTTTTATATAATCTATCTGATAATATACGGAATAATTATCGGGTAAAATAAAATCAAGGTTTACAATTGGTTCTTTAAAAAAGTATCCCTGATTGTGGTATTCTTTGGCAATTTGGTCGCAAATCGGACAAAATGAATCCAGTTGCTTACCGGAATGGCCTGAATGAATCTGGCAAATATGACCGGCCTGTTTATTAAAACTGATATCACAGGATAATACCAATTGTTGATCATGATGATGGTGGGGAATAAATCCATGTGTCAGATAAGTTGCAAAAATAAGCAACAAAAAGTACCTGATAATTTTCTGGATCATTTGTTTTCGTTCCATCTCATTTTAATAATTGGCTAAGATATTAATTTTTTAAGGCTTCTTTTTTAGATTAATTATAAATTAACCTCTTTTTAGTTGTTACACCATTAACAAATAACTCCCAATAATGGTAATAATAAATTTAAAATTATTAAATTTGAAAGGTATACTTTACAAAAGAATTTATTCATGAAATATAAAAATTTACAGATTGAGATTAAGGAAGGAATTGCCTTATTGACCATCAATCGCCCCGAAGCATTAAATGCTTTAAACACCAATTTTTTTAATGAAATGGATCATTTTATTGCGGGGATTTCGAAAGATGAAACAGTGCAGGTATTAATTATTACAGGTAGTGGAAAAGCGTTTGTAGCCGGTGCCGATATTGCTGAAATGGTTGATAAATCGCCGGAAGAAGGGAGCAGCTTTTCGCGCCTGGGACAAAATACATTTAGAAGCCTGGAACACCTAAAAATTCCGGTGATCGGTGCAATTAATGGATTTGCATTGGGTGGAGGTTTGGAACTGGCGATGGCCTGCGATTTTCGTATTGCCAGCTCAAAGGCCAAGTTCGGGCAACCGGAAGTGAACCTGGGAATGATCCCCGGTTATGCCGGAACTCAGCGCTTACCACGATTGATTGGTTTAGCAGATGCGATGTATTTATTGATGACCGCTGATATGATTGGGGCAGATGAGGCACTGCGAATTGGTCTTGTTCAAAAAATATTTGAACCGGAAAATTTAATGGATGAAGTTTTTAAAATTGCCAAAATAATTCAATCAAAAGGCCCCGAAGCCATTAAAAAAGTTAAATATGTTACCCGCACCGGAATTTTGATGGATTTTGATAAAGCATGCGAAATAGAAGCTGAATATTTTGGGAGCCAGTTTAAAGCTGAAGGTGAAGTTGGAATGCGGGCGTTTTTAGAGAAGAGGAAACCGGATTGGTGAGTTCGATTGATATTCTATGGTCATTCAGTGGACATTCAATAGGAATAAAATTTTACTATTGAATGGCGTAGAATGTCGCGAACGAAGTGAGCAAATGACAATAGAAATACTAAAAATTTGAAAATATATTAATTATAGGCGAAATAACTAACCTAATAAACAAATAAAACGAGATATGAATTACGACGAACGATTAAGAAACGTAACGGTTTTGGGTGCAGCCGGGAAAATGGGTAGTGGAATATTATTGCTAACCGCCATTGAAATGGCCGATCTGAGCCTTAAACCCGAGAACAAAGGCAAACCATTTTGTTTGTATGCCATGGATCTGTCACCAGAAGGATTGGCCGGATTGCAGCTTTATCTGAAAACCCAGGTGACAAAAATAGCCGAGAAAAAAATTGTTTGGCTCCGAAAAATGTATGCCGATCGTGCCGATTTGATTGAAAACGAACAAATATTAAATCAGTACGTTTTTGATGTTTTAAGCATCGTGAGGCCCGTTACAAAAGTTGAAGTTGCCTACGAATCAAACCTGATTTTTGAGGCAGTTAGCGAAAATAAAGATTTAAAAGTCAAAATCTTTACCCAAATTGACCAAAATAATCCCCATAAACCCTGGTACTTTACAAATACATCATCGGTACCGATTAATATCATCGATACAGGAGCAAAATTGGGCGGAAGAATATTGGGGTTCCATTTTTATAATCCACCTGCTGTTCAAAAACTGGTTGAGTTGATTTTACCTCCGAAACCAGCAACAGGAATGGAAGATTTTGCAAAAGATTATGCCAAAAAACTGGGAAAAATTGTCGTGCCATCAAACGATTTTGCCGGCTTCATTGGTAATGGCCATTTTATGCGCGATGCATTGCATGGAATAACCGAGGCCCAGAAATTATCAAAAGAAATGCCATTGTATGAAGCCATTTATATGGTGAATAAGGTGGCACAGGATTACCTGGTACGACCGATGGGAATTTTTCAATTAATCGACTATGTTGGCATTGATGTGGTTCAATTTATTATGAATGTGATGAACCCCTTCCTGAAAAATGAAGATTTACACAGCGATTTATTGGATCAAATGATAAAATTGGGTGTAAAGGGAGGCCAGAATTCTGATGGTTCTCAAAAGGATGGATTCCTGAAATATGAAAAAGGAAAACCGCTTGCAGTTTTTAATCCTGTCAAAAATGTGTATGTTGATATTTCTGAATACAAGGATAAATGCGATCAAAAACTTGGCAAACATCCAAATCCGGAAGTGAATTGGAAAACAAGCATTCGCAGAAAAGACAAAGATCAGGTATTTGCCGAATTTTTTGCAACCATGAATTCAATGCCTGATCTGGGAGCCAAACTCGGAATGAACTATGGAAAAAAATCAAACGAAATAGGACATTTACTCGTAAATTCAGGCGTTGCCAATAATGAAGCCGATGTAAATACAGTAATGCTCACAGGTTTCTTCCATGCCTACGGACCGATTAATGATTATTTTGTGTTTTAAAATGGACATTCAGTAGACATTATGTTGACAATCAATAGACATTCAGTTGTAAAATAGCTATCTAAAATTTGTTGAATAATAGATCATGAGTAAGAATAATCAAAGTATGTCAATGAATGTC
>CAYNTB010000256.1:3889-4148 GCA_964399905.1 uncultured Bacteroidales bacterium
GTTAGTTCAATTGTTGATAAATGGGAATATTTTTCAAAGAAAACCATAGGAATACAATTAGTCAGAGCAGTTGATTCAATCGCTGCTAATATTGCGGAAGGATATGGGCGATTTCATTTCAAAGAGGTTAATAATTTTAGTTTTTATGCCAGAGGTTCATTGTTTGAAACCAAAACATGGTTGACAAAAGCCAATAATCGAGGTCTTATTGAAGATCAAAAGTTCAATGAATTGGAAATGATCATTAAGGACTTAAGTG
>CAYNTB010000257.1:0-4138 GCA_964399905.1 uncultured Bacteroidales bacterium
AAAAGAAACAACCGGCAGGCTCCAATTGTTGATCAATGCCATTAACGGGACGGCTGCCGGACTTACAAATGTTTATGCTACGGCAGTTATTGCCGATTATAACCAGGATATTATTGTCGAAAACATTCATTTGATGCCGCTTTCTCAGCAGCCACAAATTAATATCGGATACTCATTTTGGTACAATTCGGATTTGAACTATAAAATTTATATGTTGCCCGGTATTTTGGTTATACTTGTTACAGTGATCGGAATGTTTCTAACAGCCATAAACCTGGTTCGTGAAAAAGAAATGGGCACCATTGAGCAAATTAATGTAAGTCCTATTAAAAAGTATCAATTCCTGATCGGTAAACTTTTTCCGTTTCTATGCATTGCTTTATTTGAGTTGGCCTTCGGGCTTAGTATTGGTAAAGTATTATTCAATATTCCGATGTTGGGCAGTTTACCCCTCTTGTTTTTATTTGCTGCGGTTTATTTGTTGGTGGCTCTTGGAATTGGTCTTTTTATATCTACCATTTCATCTACGCAGCAACAGGTTATGTTTTTGGCATTCTTTTTTATGATCGTTTTTATTATGATGAGTGGAATATTTACACCGACCGAAAGTATGCCGGATTGGGCCCAGCAGGTTAATATCATCAACCCTTTTGCATATTTTATGAAGGTTATCCGAATGATTTTATTGAAAGGATCAGGATTTTTTGATATTTGGAAATCTTTTGTTTCATTGTTAATTTATGCTATTTTTATGCTTTCTTTGGCCGTTTGGAAGTATAGAAAAATAGCCTGATTTTGCTTTAATTGGCTTATTGTTAAGACTTTTTAACAAATATTCAGTTACTTATATTGTGATAATATATAATTTTGCCAATTAATAAAATAGTGTCAACGAAAAAAAACCATATGGGTTTTAAGTTCAAAAGTCTATTTTTAACCTTTCTGCTTATTCTAACATCATCGTGTTTGGATAATCAGGGAAACTTAAACCGGATATTTAAAAAAGGTGGCGAAAAATTAACCATTCTTCAAAAAATCCGGCAAAAAGGGAAATTGGTTGGGCTGGTTGATTATAACTCCACCAATTATTTTATCTACCGTGGCGAACCCATGGGATACCAGTTTGAGCTGTTAAAAGCTTTTGCATCTCATTTGAATGTGGGCCTCGAAATCGTTACCAATAATAATCTGGACGAAAGTTTTGAGCTGCTGAAAAAAGGCAAGGTTGATATTATTGCCACCGGACTCACAAAAACCAAAGGAAGAAATAATGTCATTGATTTTACGGATCCTCTGGCTCAAACACATCAGGTTCTGGTTCAAAGGAAACCCGAGAACTGGCGCAAGATGGCGACGATGGATGAAATTGAGAGCCATTTGATCAGAAACCCGATTGAATTGGCTCACAAAACAGTTGTTATACAAAAAGCATCCGTATTTAAAACACGCTTGCAAAACTTATCCAATGAAATAGGCGAAGACATTCATATTGTTGAAGACGGGAAGCGTGAAGTTGAACAATTGATTGCGGCGGTAGCAGACGGCTCCATTGATTACACCATCAGCGACGAATATATTGCCCTTGTAAACCAACGTTATTATCCTGACATTGATGTGGGCACTCCGGTTAGTTTTCCGCAAAATATTGCCTGGGGTGTTCGTTTGGGCGAAGATGATCTAAAAGCTGAAATCAATAATTGGTTAAACGAATATAAAAATTCACTTACGGCACGCTTGCTCTATAATAAGTATTTTAAAAATCCGAATACCATAAATTATGCCCGTAGTGAGTATCATAGTGTGGGCGGAGGTAAAATTTCAAAATATGATGATATCATTAAAGAAATCAGTAAAAAATTCAATATGGATTGGAAATTGATTTCTTCGATTATTTACCAGGAATCAGGTTTTGATTATCAGGCAGAATCGTGGCGGGGGGCTTATGGTTTGATGCAGTTAATGCCCGGTACTGCTGAAATGTTTGGACTCGACAGCCTTTCGACCCCGGCCCAGCAAATTGAAGCCGGCGTGAAATTTATCCGATGGCTCGACAAACAAATACCCGAAGAAGTTACAGACACCATTGAACGTAATAAATTTGTGCTGGCAGCCTACAATGTAGGCTTGGGGCATGTTTTGGATGCCAGGAGGCTGGCGCAAAAATATAATTACGACCCTAATATCTGGACCAATAATGTAGATACTTTTATTCTTCAAAAATCCAGGCCGAGATTTTATCGCGACAGTGTGGTAAAATATGGATATTGCCGGGGAGAAGAACCCTATAATTTTGTGATCGAAATTTTAGATCGTTACGAACACTACAATAACCTGATCAGGAATTAAGCCATTTCTGATTTAAGTTGAGCCAACCACTTTTTAATGCGCTCGTCTGTTAAATCACTTTCATTGTCCTCATCAAGGGCAAGACCGAAAAACTTTCCGTTTTCAACAGCTGTTGAGTCTTCAAAAGTATAACCCTCAGTAGGCCAGAATCCAAATAGGCTTCCTCCTCTTTTGCTTATTTCATCACGAATAACAGACAATCCATCAACAAAATTATTTGGATATAATACCTGATCGCCCAGGCCAAAAAGAGCAACTTTTTTACCTTTCAATGAAATTCCGTCGAGGGTTTTAAAAAAATCATTCCATTTATTATTGGGTTCAGCTTCTTGCCAAATTTCTGCGCCTACGGTTGATCCTCCAATTATTAATAAATCAAAATCTGCAATATCTGATGCCTTAAGCGTAGATATATCTTTGATAAAGGATTCGTCTTGTTTGAAATAAGCATAAATTTTATGGGCAACGGTTTCAACGTTTCCATCTTTTGGCCAATAAATAATCGCAGTTTTTTCCATTTGTTGATGCAATGATAAGGTTAATAATTAATGGGTGGTAAAAATACGAATATATTTCAATTCCTGAATCCAAATTTTAAGCCGCGATCAATTTGATGCAAAGAAATGCGAAAGCTGGCAGGTTTTTTAATCGAATAGACTGAATCGATTGAAGCCTAATTAAATTCTTTTAAAAATAAAACTGCGACCTCTTTTACCGATTGTTCAACAGGAATAAATTCAAATCCAAACTCATCCACTATTTTTTGATTTGAGAAATAGTTGCATTTATGTGAAGTACGGGCAGTGTCTCGTGTAATAAGTGCCGGAATCCCCAGGGCTATTTCTTTAATTCTTTCCCATCTCCAGGCGATCTCACCCATCCATTTACTTGCATAAACTGATGGTGGCTTAGCTCCTAAATTTCGGGCAATTAATTTAAGCACATTTTCGTACGAAGCATTTTCCGAATTCAAAATATACCTTTCACCGGAGATTTCACTTTCCATTAATAAAATCATCGCTTTGCTAACATCTCTTACATCCACATATCCGGTTACACCTTTGGTATAAAATTTCAAGCCTTTATAAATGGTCGAAAAGAATTTAGCACTGCCGGCCTCCCAGTTTCCTGGCCCGAGAATAATACCCGGGTTTACAATTACCGCATCTAAACCTTCTGCTATTCCCCGCCATACTTCCCTTTCGGATAAATGTTTGCTTATTGAATAGGCTGATTTATATTTCGAGTCAACCCATTCCGTTTCTTCTGTAACCTGGGCACCTGCTTCTGATCTCCCCAGCGAAGCAATTGAACTGACATGGCACAATTTTTTGATTTTGCTTTCGAGACAGGCATTTACTAAATTGGTGGTTCCGGCCACATTTTCACGAATAATTTTATCTTTTTGTTTATTGGTGAAAGCCACAATGGCAGCACAATGATACACATTTTCGATTCCATTCAGCGCATTGCTTAATGTATAATAATCAAGCATATCCCCTTCAACCCATTCAATTTTATTGAAAAGTATTGATGCATCCGAACTGTAATATGAAAATATTTTTTCAACAAGTTGGGTATTGCTGCTTGGTCGTTTCAATGCCCGGACCTTTTCTCCTTTTTGAATAAGGTCGTAAATTAAATGTGTAGACGCGGAGACACACGGTGCACAAGCTCGAGAACACCCCCAACAGCGTACGCCAGTGAATAAGGTAAACGACGCCTCAATGGCGCGACCCCCAGCCGCTGCAGAACATCATTGATCCATGGCCATAGCTGCACCGGCTCTGCA
>CAYNTB010000258.1:0-4119 GCA_964399905.1 uncultured Bacteroidales bacterium
GGATACCCGGGATTTTTCATGGCTGGGTATCCAGTTTATTTTTGTTTTTTGTTCTGAAAAGGGATTTATGGAATGAATTACTGATCATTTTCCGGTAAGTGAAGAGTTTATAAAAAGTTGAGTAAAAAATGATCAGATATGAAAAAACCGTTTTAAATCGGTTCCCTTTTTCAGGCGATATTGAATATAAAGTAATAAAGACTACACCGGAACAATACAGGCAATCACTATTAAACTCCAATGCAATTTAAAAACATGATTAACGTAAAGAGAAATGACCCCTTCAATACATACACAAAGCAATCCTGCTGCGATGAGTGAATAGGTAAGCAAATTAAGCTCACGTTCCCCGGTTCTTCGTATTAACAGTAAAAGGGTATAAACAATCAGGTATACAAAAAAGAGCAACGGGATTCCGAGCTCAATTCCCCAGCCAATGTTATGATTAAAGATATCGAGCAGAATAAATAGTAATGAAGTTGAGAAAAGGCTGCCTATAATCAATAAATTGATTCTTTTCAACCAAAAGCAAAACACACTGATATTGGCAAATAATACGGCGATAACCATCATCGAATATTTGGACCAGGAAACACCGCCGCCCTGTATCAAATCGATCATTAAAGTAATAATGATGCCTGAAACAAGCACAATTGCAGAAATTTCCCAAAACAGTTTACGCTTCTGTTTACTGCTCAATTTTTGGTATGGATTCGACAGAACCTCATCCTGTTTTTGCTTTCTCAGGCGGATATATTCAATATTTTCATTGTTTCCATCCATAACGGCCTCGCCGCATAACGGACAGAAATTCATGCTTTTATCAAGTTCTACACCACAGTTGGGACAAATTTTCATTTTATTGTTTTTTGACAGGTTCGTCACTGACCTGAACCCCTTGTTCTTTAAAAAACTGAATAAATTTCTCTTCCAGTTTGGTTGATTTTGTAATATTTCCGAAACTTAAAACCAATTGGTCACCGAAGCCAATGATGCCACAACATACCTTCAGCATTTTATTTGGCGGAGGTGGCGTAAAAATAAAATGATCGATCAATCCGGCCATTTCAGAAGGGAGGTCTACCCTTCCCAAATTGGTGATCACACCGCTATACTGTTTGGTTCCCAGCGAATAATAAATCATCCTGAGGATGAAGCTTTTCAAAAATAAGGGCATGCTTTTTACATATAATTTCTTTTCGCTGCCAACATTTCTGGAAATGTTTTTATTGATCAATTTTTCATCGCTTTCGAGTCGAATCTGATGATAAACGGTTTTAATGATCTCATCGAATGAATAATGCCCCAATCGCAAATCTATTTCCGGCATCACAAACAATGAAAAATTGCGCATTGTTTTTGAAGGAAAAATTTTTCGCAAATTTATGGGCACCTGAATCCGAATATGTTTAAATTTCTTTGACCGCTTTGGAATTTTGCACTCCTCATAAATTTCCTGAAGCAAATACAAATAAACCGAAACCAGATAATCATTAATGCTGACAGCCTTGTCAGCGGCCAGATTCTTTACTTCATCCACGGAAACGAAAAAATTCTTAACCCTAAGCCGCGGCAAAGATTTAAGGGGCCAGGGCAAATGAAAAGACTTTGATCTTTTCACCATTGGCGGAATCTCTTCTTTGAAATAATGCAAATATGAATCCTGGTATTCAACTTCTTGTATTGAATCGCCCGGTTTTAAATATTCAAAATCAAGAGGGGCCTGAATTCCGAGTTCCAATGAATATAGAACCAAAATGGTTTTTAAAAATTCAAATGCACCAACACCATCTGTCAAAACGTGCGAAAACTCAACACTGATCTGATTTTCCCTCACTAAAATGCGCATTAATAACTCAGCATTTGAAAACTTCCTGCAAAATTCAGCACGATCCGCTTCAACTGGAAAACGAAAAGGTTTATGTTCGAGGTAATACCAAAAAAAACCTTTTTTGAGCTGAACCTTAAAATAAGGAAAACGCTTTTGTGCTTTTGAGACCGCCTTCAGGAATGACTTTATTTTAACCGGATTTGCAAGAATTGCCGACAATCTGAAAACAGCGGGGCTCTCATTGCTAATGGTCGCCGGATAAATCTTTGCAGCATTATCAAGTGGATACCAGAACATCTGGGCTTTTCCGGGCCGCTTATTTTTTTTTCCTGGATTCAAAATCTTTTTATTTAAGCATATTCACATTCTTTCTTTAGAATGATGCATTACATGAGCCAACGGACAGATTCTCAAAAAAGATTTCATTCAAAGATGATGTAAAGATACTTACTTATCGTAACAAAAGGCAAATTGATCGTTCTTTTAAAAAGCTAAAAAAGAGATTCGATAGAGCCTTTAATATTAATCTGAAGCCCACCAAATAACATAAGCCCATAAATTATTCAATCTTTATCGCTACTGGATCATTTAAAATTTAATTAAATTTACAAACCTTAACTTTGACTACATCTTTTGTCAAGAATTATTGATCATTAAAAATTAAATATAAAGCCCTTGTCGTTATTTAAAGCAGAGAAAGTCAGCAAGCATTTTTCAAACCACACGGCCTTAAAGTCGGTGAGTATTGATGTTCCGAAACAAAGCATTTTTGGGCTTCTGGGCCCAAACGGAGCCGGAAAAACCACCCTCATTCGGATTATGAACCAGATTACCGGTCCTGATGAAGGTACCCTCTTATTTAATTCAGAAAAACTTCAGCCGAAACATATCTATAAAATTGGCTACCTGCCTGAAGAAAGAGGGCTCTATAAAAAAATGAAGGTCTGTGAACAAGCCATTTATCTGGCACAGTTAAAAGGATTGAGCCGGGCTGATGCCATCAAAAAATTGAAATACTGGTTCGAAAAATTTGAGATTGGAAACTGGTGGAACCGGAAAGTTGAAGAACTCTCAAAAGGGATGCAACAGAAAGTGCAGTTTATAGTCACGATTTTGCACCAGCCCGAACTACTGATTTTTGATGAACCGTTCAGCGGCTTCGACCCCATCAATGTAAATTTACTAAAAGAAGAAATTTTAAAGCTGAGAGATGAAGGTGCAACCATCATTTTTTCGACCCATAATATGGCTTCGGCGGAAAAGCTCTGCGACCACATCGCATTGATCAATAAGTCGGAAAAAAAACTGGAAGGAAAGGTTAATGAGATAAAAACAAGATACAAAACAAGCACTTATGTGCTTGAATACAGCGATTATGAAGGTGGATTAAAAAATCTTACCAACGGTCGGTTTGAAATCAGGAATGAGATTCATAAACAAAATTGGCACCAGGCTACCATTAAACTCAACAATGACGATGCAAATCAATTGCTTGCATTGCTCATTCCTCATTTAAAAATTCATTCGTTTAATGAAGTCATCCCCAGCATGAATGATATTTTTATCAGCAGGGTTGCCGAATCAAATGCCACAAAATAATATTAGGATATAGAAATATGAACAAAATCAAGCTCATTATACAACGAGAATATTTGACCCGGGTTCGTAAAAAGTCGTTCATCGTAATGACAATCTTGGGCCCGATACTGATGGCCGCCATGATGATCGTTCCGGTATTTTTAGCCACTATGGGCGATACCAGCGACCGTAAAATTGCAGTGCTTGACGAAACAGGCCTGTTTCACAATAAACTGCAAAACGACGAGCATTTGGAGTTTTACCATGTTTATACCGATTTGGAAACCGCTAAATTAAACTTGCAGCAAAGCGGCGATTATGCGCTATTATATATACCAAAAACTGAGATTGCACTTCCAACCTCTGCCATCATTTATTCAGAAAAACAACCCAACCTGGATTTGAAAAGTTACATCAAAAGGATGATGGCCAAGGAAATTGAAGAACAAAAACTTTTATTGCAAATCAACAAACTAAAACTCGATGAAGGCGACCGTGAGATTGCCATGGATATTCCGGAATCAATAAAAACGAATATAAATCTCACAACATATAAGTTGGCCGAAGGCGAAGAAGAAGAAAAAACTTTTACGGAAATTGCGATGGTTGCGGGTATTTTTTCGGGCGTACTCATCTATTTCTTCATTTTCTTTTTCGGGGCACAGGTATTGCGGGGGGTAATTGAAGAAAAAACCAGCCGTATTATTGAA
>CAYNTB010000259.1:0-4090 GCA_964399905.1 uncultured Bacteroidales bacterium
TTGCTTTAATCTTACTTGTTATTATCATGATGGTTTTTATAACCAGCCTGGTAATTAAGTATAGTGTTGGGTATTTGTATTTGGTGCCAATTTGTATCATACCGTTGATAATCAGGGCGTTTTTTGATACGCGGCCTGCACTGTATGTTCATATCATCACTATTATTATCATTGGATTTTTAGTTCCAAATAGTTTTGAATTTGTTTTCTTGCAGCTGATTGCTGGGATTATTGCTATCATAAGTGTTGTGCAGCTTCAACGCAGGGCTCAGTTTTTTATGAGTTCGTTGATGATCTTTCTAACCTATTCATCGGTTTATATCGGCTTAAGTTTGGTTCAGGAAGGTAGTTTTAACGGTATCGACTGGAAATTTTTTCTGCTCTTTGCCGGGAGCGCAATACTGACACTTTTCTCATATCCGCTCATTTATTTGTTTGAGAAAGTGTTTGGACTCATTACCGATGTAACTTTGATTGAACTTTCAAATACCAATAATCCCTTATTGCGAAAATTATCGGCGGTTGCTCCTGGAACATTTCAGCATTCGATGCAGGTAGCCAATCTGGCCGAAGAAATATTGTTTGAAATAGGAGGAGATACCTTGTTGGCCCGAACAGGTGCACTTTATCATGATATTGGTAAAATGGAAGCACCCGCATATTTTGTTGAAAATCAACAACAAGGGAAAAACCCACACGATAAACTCGATCCGGATGATAGTGCCCGGATTATTGTGAATCATATCAAGAGAGGTGTTGATATGGCGAAAAAACATAATTTACCAAAACAAGTGATTGATTTTATTGTAACCCATCAAGGTGATCGCAAGGTTGAATATTTTTATCATATGAAGTTGAAGAAATTTAAAAAGGAGGATATTGATGATAAATTATATTCATACCCGGGCCCTATACCGATGAGCCGGGAAACTGCTGTTGTTATGATGGCTGATTCCGTTGAAGCTGCAGCCAGAAGTATTAAAGAGCCAACAGAAGAATCGCTGAGTAAACTTGTTGAGCATATCGTTAATAAACAAATTGAAGCAAATCAATTTATAGATTCCAATATTACTTTTAGGGAGATTACCAAAATTAAAGAAATCCTGAAGAAAAAATTGTTAATCAGTTATCATGTAAGAATTGAGTACCCCGAATAATTAGATGGAGCTCAACGATTGCAGGTAATTCAGTGTGTTCGGACCTTCGTTAAAAAGTAAGTCGAGTATGCTCAGATTTTTAATAAATCCATGTTTATCACTATAAACCTGGTAATAGTCAGGGAAATTTAATTTAAGGGGTTTGTGCTTTGGACTGATTGAAGTGCGCAAATCCTTGTATCCTTCCGAAAGCTTGATATATTCTTGGGTAAAACCGATTGAACCTGTTAAACCTATTTCATTCATTAAGTAATTTAAAATATTTAAATTATAGTTGAACAAATTTGTTTCTGTTGAATGAAGCAGTTGCCATATGTCGTTTTTGTAATACAAAAAAAACGCAGATGAATTATAAGATGTTTGCAATGAGCGCCAATGCTGGGTTCTCCAATCGGCATGATCTGAGATTCGAATCTCATTGGTTGTAGTATGATTTCCGTTTGTTTTATGGACGGGGATTGTGAGTGCCTGCAATCCATTGGGCGAATATATTTGGCATCGGTTACGAAACGATTGTTTCAAATATGTTTCGTGCATCTCAATATCAACGGATTTTGCATGAAGCATAAAATAGAAATATTCGATGGGCGGAAAGTATGCAGTACTTAATAAAATTTTATCCATGAGGTAGCAGGCAATTTGTGTAAAAATAAAAAAAAGCCGTGAATTTCATCACGGCTTTTCAAACCTGGCAGAGGTTTATTTATTTTGCTGTATTCGCCGTTTCAGCTTTTAAAAGAACCTCTTCGATGGCTTGTTTCAAAGAATCTTTTGGAAGTGCTCCCTGGGCCATTTGTGGTTGTCCGTTATTTGGACAGAATAGCATTGAAGGAATGCTCCTGATTCCGAAGGCAGCTGATAATTCCTGCTCGGCTTCTGTATCAACTTTATAAATATTGATCTTTCCTTCGTATTCTTTTGACAATTCTTCCAGAATTGGAGCTACCATTTTACATGGGCCACACCAATCTGCATAAAAATCAATGATACAAGGAAGTTTGCCTTCGAATTTCCATTCTTTATTTTTTTCGTAATTAAATACTTTGTCTAAAAAAGTTTGTTTTGTTAAATGTTCCATTTTGTTTGTGTTATATTCTTGATAAATTATTTTTGACTTGTTGCATTGCCATTATCTGTTTTAGGCAATAAATATTCTTTGATTACTTGTTCGTAATATTCTTTTGGTAAGGCACCTGTTTGCTTCATGGGTTGCCCACTAGCCGGAACAAACAGAATTGCAGGGATGCTATTTATTTGAAAAATTGCGGCTAAATCACGTTCAACCTGAGTGTCAATTTTATATATTTTTACTTGGCCATCGTAAGTATTGGCTAAATCCTCCATAATTGGGGCCACCATTTTACAAGGCTGGCACCAGTCGGCATAAAAGTCGATAATACAAGGTTCTGTTCCTTTATAAACCCATTCCTCTGGATTGGCTTCAAAATCCCATACCTTTTCTTTGAATGTGTCATAGGTTAGATGTTCCGGGATAATTTTACCATCTTTCGTGGTCGTTTCAACCGCTTGTTCTGTTTTAACAGATTCTTTATTCGTTGCAGATGCACAACCAAAAGCCAGGATTCCTGTGAGTGTCAGAATTATTAAATTATATTTTTTCATATTGTTTCTATTAGTTCGATGCAAATATATAAATAAATTAATATTAAATCGCATAAATATCACTATTATTTTTATCTTTGTGTCAATAATCATTCCAGAAAAAAGTTTGAACTTAACAAATCTGGGTGTAATATACTGAAAATGAGTTTTGTGATAAAAGATTTGGATATAAGTCAGTTTAATGACAAATTTGCAGACAATGACAAATGTTTGAAATATTTATCTGATTTAAAATGGTCGGAAGGTTTTAAATGCCGAAAATGCGGACATACAAATTTCTGTAAGGGAAAGAGCAACTATTCGAGTCGATGTACAAAATGCAAATCAGAAGAGTCGGCTACGGCCCATACCATATTTCACCGTTGTAAAATCGATTTGGTTGAGGCTTTTAAAATTATTTTTAATGTTTGCAAAGAACCTGACATATCGACTTATGAGTTGGCAAAAAAATTTGAAACCCGTCAGATGACCTGTTGGAAATTTAAAAAGAAAATCATCGATTGTATTGAACAGGAAGGGGAATTAAAGTTGTTTAGTTTTCAGGTGAGACAGTAATAAAAGCCGAAGGGATTTACTCAAAAAAAAAGTGTTGCTGAATCAGCAACACTTTTTTTTGTTAAGCCTGGGCTGTAGGGCCCCCAAAATTGATGGGTGGCATGCCTTCGCCTGGCATGGGTTCTTTTATTACACCGTGAACGGCCTCAAATTTTGAGATATTATCCTGAAGTGCCCGAAGAAGTCTTTTTGCGTGTTGCGGGGTTAAAATAACCCTCGATTTAACTTTTGCTTTTGGAATTCCCGGCATCATCTTAATAAAATCAATAATAAATTCAGCATTCGAATGAGTGATCATGGCCAGATTTGAATAAATTCCTTCGGCTATTTCTTCACTTAATTCAATATTGATTTGTTTTTGATTTTTAGGATCATTCATCGTGTAAATATTTATAAGTTATTCCTCAATATCTTCCTTGGCGGCCATGATTGCTTCATACTCTTCTTTGGAGCCTGTCAGGATATGGTCATATTCACGCAGGCCTGTTCCAGCCGGTATTTTATGACCCACAATAACATTTTCTTTCAGTCCGAGTAATTCATCGGTTTTGGCCATAATAGAAGCCTGTGTCAGCACTTTTGTTGTTTCCTGGAAGGAAGCAGCAGAGATAAAGCTGTTTGTTTGAAGTGAAGCACGCGTGATGCCCTGTAACACCTGACGGGCAGTTGCAGGTTGTGCATCCCTCGATACAATCAGTTTTTTATCTTTACGTTTCAGCATCGAGTTTTCGTCTCGTAATTTACGGGCACTCACA
>CAYNTB010000260.1:0-4084 GCA_964399905.1 uncultured Bacteroidales bacterium
TTGTACATCTCCGTTCCCACTTATTCCTTTCCATGCAAAGCTTGTGGTTGGCAACAATGCTACCATCAATGTAAGCATGAAGATAAAACCGGATTTTTTCATTGTTTTCATTTTCTGTTTTTTTTGATTTCTAATTAATTTATTTCTATTGTTCCAAATTCAGATTCAATTTTTATGATCGACTGGCTGGCATCATTTCCGATCCGACCCTTATAGCGATAAGATTTAATATCGAGTTTTTCTTTCATCACTCCAAAGCTGTCAGGTAAGTAGATATCAGCAAAGCTCGTGTATATGTCAAGTGAGAAACTGCTGTTATTTTCTACATTGAATGAGATGGGTGCATGTTGTCCGCTAATATCTATTTCTTTAAAATTTCGTGCCACCTGCTCGATATTAAGCGATCCCATTTCACACTCCAGTATGATAGATTCTTTCAGGTAGCCAATATTTATTTTTGTTCCGCTACTTACGCATTCAATTGTTCCAACATCTTCTATTTCGAGGCTTCCAAATTCAGCATCAATCACCACTTTTTTTACATCCTTAATTTCAATATCCGTAAATCCGGCTTCAATTTTTAATCTCCCTGCATTTTCAATCCCCAGCTGTGAATGTTCAATTCGAATTTGTGCTTCGTTAATATTTTCGACCTGCATACTTCCATGCTCCACAAAAATTTCATTGTCGGCATTCAGTAATTCGGAAGCCTGCAATTCGCCAAACGACTGCCTTAAAATGGTTTTACCTTTCACATCTCCCAAAAAAATATTTCCAAACTTATTACTTATATCCAGGTTCAGAGTTTCGGGAAGATATACATTAACCATCACCTTAAAACTGGCATTTCTAACATTGAGGTTTGAGATTTTTGTAATCTCTTCCACCAATCTTTCATTACCGCTTATGTCCACCGATATTTTATCAAAAATGCGATCCGCGGTTTTTTGATCATCAGCGCTAACCTGTACGATGACTTCAATACTCACTTTATTATTTTCCCATGTATAGCACTGAACATCCCCGAAAGAATTGGATACTCTTAACTGTGCATCCCTGCTTACATTAAACTCTTTTTTAAATGTAGATTTGAATGTTTCCTTTGCAGCCTGTAAACTCAGTCCACACATCAAGAAAACAACAAGGCTTATAATTTTTATATTTCTCATTTTATCCATTATAAAATTCCACTTTTCTTTTCTCGTATATCATTTAAGTTTTCGATCACTTTATCGAGTGCCGATGCCAGTAAACGGTAATTGCTTACAATGGCACTAAAAACGCGTTTGTCTTTATTGGTATCGAAATAAACTTTTTCCAATTCTTTGGTTTCGTTCTCTATTGTATTCACACTTTTCAGTACCGTTTCTTTCAGTGCTTTTCCTTCATCCTGCGAACGGGACAATTCATCGATTTCGGCCAGTTTCTTCTCGGTTAAGGATGAATAATAATTAGTAACCTCTGTAAGTTCCTGATCTGAATGTTTGGCATTAAAAATATTTGAACTGTCCTCGTACATATAAAGTGCGAATGTAATTCCCAACAGCACAATAACTGAGGCAGCAATTCGCAAAAGGTTGTAATAGCTCTTTTTTGATGAAGGACTTTCCGATTTATGCATTTTTTTCAAGCGGTCCTGAAAGCGATCTAAATGCCCCTCCTGAGGTTCATGAACATCAAAAAGTTTTTTGTTTTTTGTTATACGTTGTTCTAATATCGACATTGGATTACCTCCATTTCTAATTCAGGTTTAAACTGTTTGAAAATCTTGATTGCCTGATGGTTTGAATCAGGTTTTGCCTGGCCCTGGAATACCTGGTTCGCACGGCATTATAACTAATCCCTAATATTTCCGCAATTTCCTGATGGTCGTAGCCTTCCAGCAAATACAACGAAAGAATAAGCCTGCAATTATCATTCAGCTTTTCAATTCCTTCCCTGATGGCATCAATTTTCATTGATAGCACTTCAAAATAATCTTCATCAATGATTTCACCAGGCTCATTTTCTATTTCGTTCAGGGAGAAATTCTCTTTTATTTTTCTTAATCGGTCGATCGACTTATTAATTACGATCCGTTTGAGCCACGAACCAAAAGTTGCTGATCCATCATATTGATGAATTTTATTAAAAGCATCTAAAAAAGCCTCCTGCATAACATCTTCAGCTTCCATTTGATGTTTTAGTATGCGATATGAAGTGTTATACATGGCTTTATAATATAATTTATAGATTTTGAATTGTGCCTTTTGGTCTCCATTAAGACAATCATTGATCAAATCCTCGTGAATATTTTTGACTTTTTTGCCCAATCCAGTATGTTTTTTATCTAAAGACATGAAAAAAAAATGATTGTTACATTTTTAATAAAATAATGATGGTTTAAAGTAAAGTTAAGTCTATTCTCAAAATTTCAATACTTTTGCGCTTAAGATTTTTAATACCCTTAAATATGGATCAATTAAGTTTATAACAATTCACCTTTAAGAATGGATAAAAGATATACAATACACCTGATGGCCGTTATTTCGATGCTATTATGGGGTTTGTCATATATCTGGTCGAAAATTGTGTTCCAATATTACCACCCGCTCACCACTGTATTTTTAAGACTGGTAATTTCATCCATTATATTACTAAGTTTTATTCATATATTCCGTAAACCCAGAAAAATAAAAAAGGAACATTATAAGCTTTTTGCCTTATCTGCATTATTCAATCCATTCTTTTATTTTCTGGGTGAAAGCTTTGGATTGAACCTTGTTTCTTCTACAATCAGTGCTGTAATTGTTTCTACCATACCATTATTCACCCCCATTGTTGCTTTTTTTACCTTAAAAGAGAAACTATCACCCATCAATATCATCGGCCTCATTCTATCATTTACAGGTATTATGGTCATGTTGTTCGGTAATCATTTTTCGCTAAATGAAAATCCTTTCGGAATACTATTTTTATTCGGAGCCGTTGCATCAGCGGTTGTTTATGGTGTTTATCTTAAAAAGCTCACTAATTACTATTCTTCATTAACCATCATTACCTATCAAAATATAATTGGGGCTTTTTATTTTCTGCCACTGTTTATCATTTTTGACTTTAATCATTTTATTCAAGTGAAATTAAATACAGAGCTGGTTACTTCACTATTATTGCTGGCAGTTTTTGCTTCTTCGCTTGCCTATATCTTATTTACAAGCACAGTCAGGGTGATTGGTATCAGCAAAAGCAATATTTATACAAATTTAATACCCGGATTTACCGCAATTTTTGCTTACTTTACACTCTCAGAACAATTTCCATTTTCAAAAATATTTGGGATGTCAATTGTTATTTTGGGAGTTATATTATCACAAATCAACCGACTAAAGAACAAAGATTTACAGGAATGAAAATTATTGTATTGGGAGCCGGTCTCGTTGGAGCACCGATGGCCATAGATTTAGCTAAAGACAAACAGTTTCTGGTAACTGTTGCTGACATTAATGAATTTAATCTGTCAAAACTAAAACCATTTAAAAATATAAGAACGGTACAAGCAGATTTATCGGATAAAAATTTACTGACACAGCTTATCAAACCTTTTGATATGGTGTTGAGTGCCGTTCCCGGATTTATGGGGTTTCAAACCCTCAAAACCATCATCGAGGCTAAGAAAAATGTGATTGATATTGCTTTTTTCCCGGAAGACTTATTTGAACTTGACCAGCTCGCCAAAGAAAAAGATGTTATTGCAATTTCTGATATTGGAGTTGCCCCAGGGATGAGCAATGTTTTGATTGGCCATGTACATCACAAACTGGACGAAACCCACAAAGCCATCACTTATGTAGGAGGGCTGCCAAAAATCAGAGAATGGCCATACGAATATAAGGCTGTATTTTCACCCATTGATGTCATTGAGGAATACACCAGGCCCGCAAGATATATTGAAAATGGTAAGGAAGTAATAAAACCGGCTTTATCCGATGCTGAATTGATAAATTTTAAAGGTATTGGAACATTAGAGGCATTTAACAGCGACGGACTTAGAAGCCTTGCAAAAACCATTGATGCTCCTTATATGATAGAAAAAACCCTGCGCTAT
>CAYNTB010000261.1:0-4074 GCA_964399905.1 uncultured Bacteroidales bacterium
GCTTTAACGGCTTCCGGCCCCCTGAACGAGCGCAGGGCAATGATAAATATAAAGGCAATACCTGCCAGAAATAGAAGATTTTGAAGAGATTGTTTTTTCATTATTTGACGATCAGATTGGACAATAACCAAATGTAATGATTTTACACAATTTAATAATCATAAAACCTTGTTATCATTTATCAATCTTTATTTTTAGTAATTTAGAGCGTCCAAATATTGAAAAATCAAAATTATTGATAATGAAAAAACTAAGCTTTAGTCTGATTATTGGTTATATTTTAATAGGCACATTGGGCTTCTCCCAAATTAATCAGGACGAAAAAATACTGGCTGGGATGCATTCAATCTCAAGTCATGATTTAAACAATATTGTCATCGAACTGGCTTCAGAAAAATATGGTGGCCGCTTAACAGGTTCTGAAACCTATAAGCTGGCAGCCAATTATCTGGCTGATTATTTGAAGGCTCATGGCATTATGCCAAAAGGAGATAACAACACCTACTTTCAGGAATTCAACATTCCGTATACCGAAGTTTTTGAAGGGTGCAGTCTCACTTTACATATTCCTTTAAAAAAGGGTGAAATCCAAAAACATTATCAATATGTAAAGGAATTTATTCCCGGGGCCACTTCTGCTTCAGGCGAAGTTAGCGGAGAAGTAGTGTATGCTGGTTATGGAATAACGGCTCCCGAATTGGGTTATGATGATTATAAAGATGTTGATGTAAAAGGAAAGATTATTTTAATTGAACGGGAAATCCCGATGAGTCCGCGTGATGATCAGGAACGATTCATAAAATGGGCACCTTATTCATATCACCAGTATAAATTAGAAAATGCCGTTGCACACGGTGCCATCGGAATGATTTATAATTATGGCCCGATTTCAAATCCGAACAATGCCTATGCAGAAGGATTTATTTATAGCCATGTTGGTGATTCAGTTGTGGCCGATATTTTTGAAGGCACCGGATACACACATGCCGAAACCACAAAAAAAATAGCTGAGACACTTAAACCTCATTCTTTTAAAACCGGAAAAACGGTCACTATTAAAAATATTACAAAGTATCATTCTGATGGCATCGGCAGTAATATCATAGGTTTTATTGAAGGAAACGATCCGGCATTAAAAGATGAAGTCATCATCTTGGGAGCCCACATGGATCATCTGGGCTATTGTTACGAAATGATGCCAGGTGCTAACGATAATGCGTCGGGTGTTGCAGTTATTATGGAAGTTGCCAGGGCTTTAAAAGAATATGACATCCAGCTCAAACGTTCCATTCTGATCCTATCATTCGGGGCAGAGGAACAAGGCATCATCGGATCCAAAGCCTATCTGGAGAACCCTATTGTTCCGCTGAACAAAACGGTAGGGCTCATCAATCTGGATGGTGTGGGTGTTGGGGATAAAATTTCTGCGACCGCAGGTCTTAACTTCCCCGAACTCTACCAGCCCCTGGCCGATGCCAACGATAAATATGTTCACAGGGTCATGCGGGCCAATGAGTTTTTAAATATTTCGCGGCCAAGGCTGGATGCAGCCCGTTTTATGAGTGCAGGCATTCCGATCGTTAGTTTTGGTGCATACGGAAAAGGCAATGAAGGGCCTTCGGTTTATCACCAGCCCGGTGATGATATCGACAAAATCACCCCTGAAATTATGGAAGATCTGGCACAAATCATTTTCGTAGGAATTATTGAACTGGCGAATAAATAAAAATACTGATTACAATTTCTGCATCAATTTCTAATTTGAAATAACTAAAAAAGGGGAACGCTTCAAATAAGTGTTCCCCTTAGATTTTTAATTTTAACTTATTTCAGTTTTTCCAGTATAAATTCGATGGCCTTATCCAATTGCGGATCATTGCCATGAATCCTGTCTTTAAAAGTATTTTCAACATAAATGTCAGGTTTCACCCCGCTCATTTCCAAATCGGTACCATCCAGGTTATAACATCCCCAGGTGGGCATTCGTGTGGATGATCCGTCAACCATTCCCCAGGAAGATGTAAATACGATCCAGCGATAGGTTTCTGTCCCGATAATGGTCCCCAGTTTCAGGTTTCTGAAACCGGCAGCGGTCATTTCGGCATCACTCAAACTATGCTCATTAACAAGCAGTACAATGGGTTTGCCCGAAGGCGCAAAATTAGGCTGTGTTGATACTTTTCCGCTCCTTTGTTTCCAGAGCAAATACGGCGATTGTGACAGGAATTGAAGAACGGCATCATGAACGTTACCGCCCCTGTTATACCTTAAATCCAAAATCAATGCATCGCGGTGAATAGACTCGGTGGTCATATCAATCATAAAATCAGATAGGCTGCCATTTCCCATATCCTTCATATAAACGTAAGCAACTTTTTCATTGGTTGCCATATCCACTCTTTTCTGATTGTTGGCGATCCATTCATCATATAATAAAGTGTTCATTTGTCTGGATCCAATCGGATGAACATTAACCTCAAAATTCTGCTTCGATCTGGAGAAAGTAAGTGTTAATTCTTCAGGTAATTTGGCAAATGCAAAATACGACATCCGGTTCCTGGATTTATCAATGGGTTCACCATCAACCATAATGAGTTCATCACCGGGCATTATCTTCGCTTCAAACAAATCGAGTGGTGAGTTGTCCACAACACGCGAAACAACATAGGGTTCATTCTCATTAAATACGATACCAGTTTCAGCACTTGACAATCTGTAAAAAGTTTGTTCCTCTTCTCCCCTTGAGTTAAATCCCAGGTGTGATCCGTTGAGTTCGCCCAACATATTGTTCAATAATGTTCTCAGATTATCCCTGTTTTTGATATAAGGGAAGAATTTTTCGTTATTCTTTAATACTTGATTCCAGTCGGTTCCATGGAATTTGCCATCATAATAATTTTCGTCAAGGGCGGCCCAATTTTCGTAATACATCTGGACAAATTCTTCGTTCAGCAATTTACTAAATTCATAACTGATGTCAATTCTTGAAGTTTTGTTCTGAGCCAGGTTCAGTTCATTGATTGTACCGGAAACAAGTGCATAGAATTTATCTTTTGAAGAAACAATTTCACCAATTCTCCCATCTACAATTTTTTCAGTTTTTGGCTGGTCGAAAGGATCCAATTCCATTTTCCAAAGGCCGCTAACACCTTTATCATGATTGGACTGGAACAAAACAATTGTTTTGCCTTTTATTTCGAAAACCACCGGTGAACTTTGTTGTCCACCTCTTACCGTAAGCTGCTCCCACCTTTTCTCAAGGTTTTTCAAATCAACAATAATCTCTGCTTTTGTAGAGTCCTTTTTTTGATCTTTCACAAATAACTTGTTGTACTCATCCATTTTAAAATCCTGCGCAAAACGATAAAGCGGAAGGCGGTACAATGAATTATTTTCTGTTCCCCTTGGAAAACCTGCTCCAAAACGGTCGGCTGAAAAATAAAGGTATTTTCCATCAGGCGACCAGGATGGATCGTCTTCAGATACCCCGTTTTTGGTAAGGTTTATACTTTTTTTGGTTTCAAGATTATAAATAAAGATGTCTCTTTCAAAATTCCGGTAGGCGGTATAGCTTAAATACTTATCATCGGGAGAGAAACTGGGCCCCTGGCCCCTGAACCAGAATTCATCTTCAATCAGTTTAGAAATTTTAGAAGAATTTAAATCTATCATTTTAATATACTTCGAGCCACTGATATAAACGGCCTGGGTCTTTTCGTGATTTAACTTAAGTTCTCTGGCCGTTTCTGCATCATTGCTCAACATTTTTTCGGTACCATTACCACTGGCATCGATGGTGAACACATTGGCCCAGCCTTTTGCGGTTCTGGTGTAAATCAATGTTTTATCATCTTTCATCCATTTTACTTCGCGAACCCTTTCGGCAGCATTGGTATTCATTTCCTTCACAAATTTTCCGGTGATATCCGAAACAAATAAGCGGCCCCTCGAAACAAATGCAATTTTCTTATTATCGGATGAAACATCAAAAGCTGAAATATTTCCTTTTACATCAAAACTTTTTGCAGTGTTCAGAATATCAGCCTCAAATAATTGAATTTCAGGCTTAAGGGT
>CAYNTB010000262.1:0-4059 GCA_964399905.1 uncultured Bacteroidales bacterium
ACCTCCGTAACAAAAAATCTCCGGGACTCCATCATCATTAATATCTTCAATAAAAGTATCGAGTAAAGCAAAACAAAGGTTTGGCGTTTTAATGAGCGCATCATTAAACCTGTCGTAGGCATAAATTGCCCTTGGATAAACAGAATAACCAACGGTAATCGTAAAAACGATTTCTTTATAGCCATCATTATTCAGATCCTTTAAAAGGATGTTACAAACATGTAGATCTTTTATAAGATTATTTACATTAAAAAGGAATTTATGTACAATATCACCGTTAGAACTAAAAGGCTCAAAATAAATTAAAAAAACCGAATCTTTTCTTCTTACCACCTGGTAAATTTCATCAGAATTATTGTTATCAAAATCGCCCGCTTGAATACTATTTCCGTTTAACTTTTCCCCATCAAAATGCCATTGATCAATAATTACATCATCATTGCGAACAACATATGATAAATGAATTGAATCAAATCGGTGATGGTAATATACAAGTTCACAATTACCGTCATGATTAAAATCATGATAGAACATTTTATCGTTAGTAGTGATGGGAATACTTTTTATATGCTCCAGTTTATATTTATTAAATGGAGGTAATAGAAAAACCGTTATAAATGTCAACAGCACTGACAAAACAAGCGGTGTAGTGATGAATAAAAATAGTTTTTTCATCATTTATTAAAAATGGTTTGGGGGAGCAATCAAAGATAGCAAAATTCTTAATAATATTAATAACTGATAAAAAAAAGGGATGGCTCCTCCTTTTTCGAGGTTCTATCCCAACTCTTCATCTTTAAATCTTCAAATCAACTCATCCACCGCTGATCATATGTAATACTACGACTTTGTCACCATCATTTATAAATGTTATTTTTCGCTCATCTTTTTTGATCAGTTTATCATTAAGCTTGGTAACCAGTAGTTTAAAAGTAAAATTTTTATATTCAATCAGTTCTTCAAAAGTCATGGTATCGCGTTCAATAGTTTCAGTGCGATTATTTAGTGTTATTTTCATTTCATTTAGATTTTAGACCCTAGATTTTAGACCCTAGATTTTTTATCTAATGTCTATCGTCTAACTTCTTGTATCATTCGTATTTCATTTTCCCACTTACTTATAGCTTAGCTGGTTTTATTTGCAAGCAGGATTTCAATCGCCAGATTGGCCTGCATCATAGCCACAATTCCAACCCTTGGGGCCAATGGTGGCATGTTGTCGGATATCTCAGTTTCCATATCGCCACAAATATACAAATTGCCATATTGTTCCACCCGAATCGAATGATTATTACCAAAGCCAGCCATTCCCATACCTGAAATCACAGGTTTCCCGGGAAATTTTTCGATGCAAGTTTCGATCAACATTTCTTTCATTTCTGCATCGTCAAAAGCTTCTATAACAACATCACAGTCTTTAAATACTTTAAGCAGGCGTTTGGCATTTAATTTTGTATGATGGCTCTCAATAGTTACGGAAGGATTAATAAAATAAAGATTGTCAGCCAGTGCAAATACTTTTTTCTGGCCGATCTGATCCGTAAAATAATACTGTCTGTTTAAATTTGATTTTCGAACCACATCAAAATCAGCAAGTACCAGTTTGCCAATTCCTGTTCTGGCAAGTGCGACTGCGCAATTAGAACCCAACCCGCCACAACCGGCAATTCCCACTTTCTTTCCTCTTAATATTTTCTTTATCCTGCTAAAGTTCATAAAACCAATTACTTTATTCTTTTGGTGTAAAGCAAAGATAAAATTAATCAATGACACTCCGTAAAAATAAAAGAAGTGCATTCTTTATTTAAGTGGATTGACCCAGCTATGCCGAAGTCATATTTGGAATTTTCAGTTCATTTTCGCTGCCTTTTATGATCCATTATTAAATGATTAAAATTGACTTCAGTAAATAATCATGAGTTACATTCAGCTTTGTGAATTTATATCAATTCTAAATTCATATTAATATGGTTAATTTCCAGTATATTATTTAATAACATTACGATATGCAACTACTTACATATCTCTTTTTCATTACTTTATTAAACTACTTGAATATTATTCCTTAATTTTGTGAAGAAATTAACAATTCCATAAAAAAACATGCAAATGAATATTGAAGAATTGAAAAAAAGCCACAAATTACTCAACGAATGGAAGTATACGTGGACTCCTTTACATAGAGGGTATACCGACAAAATATTACATATTAATGTTGGTGACAATAAAATTACAGAGAAAAATGTACCGCCCCAGATGAAAGAAAAATTTATCGGTGGCAAAGGATATGGTTTAAGGTTGTTATGGGATGCTACCAAACCCGAAACCAAATGGAACGACCCTGAAAATGAAATCGTGATCTCTTCCGGACCCATCGGAGGAATTACCCAATATTCCGGTTCAGGTAAATCTTTGGTTGTTACTATTTCGCCCCAAACTGATTCGATTATGGACAGCAATGTGGGTGGTTTCTTCGGACCATTTCTTAAATTTTCCGGTTTCGATGCCATCGAACTCCAGGGAAAAGCAAAAAATGATGTCATCATTTTTATTGACGGGGTAAACCATAAAGTTGAGATTTTTGAAGCACCGGAAGAACCAATCAACAGCCATGTGCTCGCAGAAGTTCTGACAGAGATGTTCGCCGATGATGAAAAGGACAAAAAAAACATCGGGGTCGTATCAACAGGTTCGGCAGCTGAAAATTCATTGATCGGAATGTTGAATTTCAGTTTTTATGATCCGAAAAGAAAACTGGTCAGGTTAAAACAAGCAGGAAGAGGTGGAACAGGAACCGTTTTCCGCGACAAAAAAATTAAAGCCGTTGTAGCAAAAATTCCGGGCGTAAAAGGGAACTTAAATGATGTTGCCGATTTAGCTGCGATCATGGAAAGAGGAAAGACCTTTAATAAGGAAATGAGAGAATTGGATGATTCTCAGGCAGAAATGAGGACCAAGGGAACGGCGCACCTCACCAACATAATGAATGATTACGATTTGTTGCCAACCCATAATTATAAGTTCGGAAGCCATCCGGAAGCAGGCGAAATCCATTCAGAAGTATGGAAAGCAAGATTTACACAGGGGATTCCTGACGGTTGCTGGATCGGTTGTAATATGGCCTGTACAAAAGGCGTAGATAATTACGAAATTAGAACCGGACCTTATAAAGGCGACAAAGTAATCGTTGACGGGCCGGAATATGAAAATGCCGGTGGATTAGGTTCTAATTGTGGAATCTTTAATCCGGATTATATTATTGAGGCTAATTTTTATTGCGATACCTATGGTATTTGTACAATCTCCTGGGGAACACTCCTTGCATTCATTATGGAATGTTATGAAAATGGCATTTTAAATGAAGAACGTACCGGCGGATTGAAACTTAATTTCGGAAATGCAGATTCGGCCATGGAGCTATTGCACCAGTTAGGAAGAGGTGAAGGATTTGGGAAAACAGCCGGAATGGGTGTTCGCAAAATGAAAGAGATGTTCATTAAAAACGGCTGGGGCGATCCGCAATTTATTTTCGATATTGCCATGGAAAATAAAGGGCTGGAATATTCAGAATACGTTTCAAAAGAATCGCTTGCACAACAAGGTGGTTTTGCCATGACCAACAAAGGCCCGCAGCACGATGAAGCATGGTTGATCTTTATGGATATGGTTAATAACCAAATCCCGACATTCGAAGACAAAGCTGAGGCACTCCATTATTTCCCAATGTTCCGAACATGGTTTGGATTGATGGGATTATGCAAGCTTCCATGGAATGATGGTGAGCCCGTGAATAATGCAGAAACTGATGAGCCTGCTAAGGTTCCGGAACATGTTGACAACTACGTAACGATTTACAAAGCTGTTACCGGAAAGGATTTTAGCAAAGAAGAAATGATCACCATGTCGGAAAGGGTTTACAATTTTCAACGTATTTTCAATCTTCGAAAAGGATTCGGAACACGAAAATATGATGCCCAGCCCTACCGCGCTGCAGGTCCTGTAACTGTTGAAGAATACGAATCGAGAGCAGAACGTTACGACAAACAAATGAAGGAGAGC
>CAYNTB010000263.1:0-4032 GCA_964399905.1 uncultured Bacteroidales bacterium
GCATAACTCCGGTGGTATATTCAAATATTTTTTCTTCCAGCTTTGATAATTCCCAAATCATGCTAAAGTATTGATTGAGTATAGGTACTCCGATCCAAAAAGGAAGAAGAATAAAGCCTAAAACAAGCCCTAATAGCGTAATACAGAAGTAAATAATTGCGATGGGAATGGAAATTAATGAATAAATGAATCCGTAGTACACGTGTTTCTTGATCAGGATATCAAAAAACTGAGCCTCTTTACTATTTTCATTTTGCATTGAAAACATTGACATCGGTATCTCTTTTAGGATTTAATTATTCACTATGCCAGTCGATAGGAGTTTTGCCTAAACCGGCCAGTATTTCGTTGGTTTTCGAAAAATGTCTGCAACCCAAAAATCCCCTGTTTGCTGAAAAAGGTGAGGGGTGGGGTGCCGTTAATACATGGTGTTTATCCGTATCAATCAGAGATTTTTTTGCAATGGCAAAATTCCCCCATAGTAAAAAAATCAGTTTTTCTCTGTCTTCAGAAAGTTTATGGATAATAGCATCTGTAAAATTTTCCCAGCCTTTCTTCTGATGCGAACCTGCCTGGCCCGCCCGCACCGTTAAGGTTGCATTTATCAATAATACCCCTTGTTTTGCCCATTTTTCCAAATTTCCGTGTTCCGGAATTTCATAACCCAGATCATTTTTAATTTCTTTGAATATATTGATCAGTGAGGGTGGTTTTTTTATTCCTTTGGCTACTGAAAAACATAAACCGTGAGCCTGTCCTTTGCCATGATATGGATCCTGACCCAGAATAACTACTTTTACCTGATTGAAAGGGGTTAGGTTGAAGGCTTCAAATATTTGATTTCCCGGTGGATAAATTACATGTTTCTTTTTTTCCTCAACTAAAAATTGCTTGAGTTCAAGAAAATATGCGGCATCAAATTCTGGCCGTAGAACTTCCAGCCAGCTATTTTCTATTTGAGGATTTATTTCTTTCATACAATATAAACTTAGTCATTTGTGAACAATATTTTCTGCTTTCGTTAGTTATTTATTATAAAAACAGTTTATTTTTGCTCAGATCAAGATTTATGGTTAAAGATAAAAAAGGATTTTTAATTTTTATCTTTTATAAATATTTCATGCTAATTTACTCGATCTGGTATTATCTTTCAATATTCATTAAAATAAAGAACGTGAAAAAAATATTGGTACTTATAATCCTCGTTGTTTTTGCCGGCGCAATGCTATCGGCATGTTCATCTGTTCAAAAATGCCCTGCTTATGGCAATTATTCAAGTTATAAAACGTTGAAAAGATAATTTTGTCGGAAATTGCAGCCGATACATCTTTCCTGTACTCACATCTGTCCAATAAATCTGAACCCTGGCTTTTTTAATGGTTCAATTTGTTATATTTGTTTTTATAAACACTTCAACCTTATTATTATGAATAAACTTATGAAACTTAAACATGTGTTCTTTTTTACTGCATTGGTGTTGGTTTTCAACCTACCGCTTCATGCTACTGATGTTCAAAAAAAGAATGAATCAACAGATGTAAAATTTGAAAACCTGGTAAGTCTCAAGGCTTCAGCGGTTAAAAGCCAGGACCGAACCGGAACCTGCTGGGATTTTGCAACCACCTCTTTCCTCGAATCCGAATTACTCAGAATGGGTAAAGGCGAATATGACCTGTCTGAAATGTTCACCGTGCGGCACACTTATCCACGTAAAGCAGAGAAATATGTCAGGTATCATGGTGCCTATAATTTCGGCCAGGGTGGCCAGGCTCATGATGTGTTGAGAACCATCAGCGAATTCGGTATGGTTCCCGATGAGGTTTACGATGGATTGAAAATCGGATTTCCAACCCATAACCACAGTGAAATGGTTGATGCATTAAAGGCTTACCTTGATGTTGTTATCAGCAGGCGCAGTGGTAAAATATTATCTGTTTGGGAACAGGCATTTGCCGGACTGCTTGATGTTTACCTTGGCGAAGATATTAAATCGTTCGAATATAAAGGCAAGCAATATACGCCGAAATCCTTCTTTGAAGAGCTTGGAATAAACCCAGATGATTATGTGGAGTTTACTTCATATTCTGTTTACCCTATGTGGGAAAAATGTAATCTTGAAGTTCCGGATAACTGGTCGGCAGATGAATATTACAATGTTCCCCTGGATGATTTCATGGACATTATGTACCATTCTCTCGAAAACGGTTATACGGTTTGCTGGGATGGGGATGTGAGCGATCAATATTGTTCAACAAGGGCTGGTGTAGCCATTGCCCCTGTTAATGAATTTAATAGTGCTGATGGAAATATTAATGATTTCTTAAAGCAAGTGCAGAAACAAATGCCTGTCGACCAAAATACAAGGGATGAAGCATTTTTTGATTTTTCGACTACTGATGATCACCTGATGCATTTGACCGGAATTGCAAAAGATCAGAATGGAACAAAATATTTTCTGACCAAGAATTCGCATGGAACAGAGCGGGGTTATGACGGTTATTTATATATGTCAGATTCGTTTGTCAGGCTTAGAACTATTGCCATTATGGTTCACAAGAATGCGATCCCTCAAAATATTAAAACAAAATTTGGAATAAAATAAATTACCAGGGTTGGTTGTCAGATCAGTTGAGTAGCCGATTTCGGCAACCAACCTATACTTCCGTTTGCAATCCTGATTTCATACCAGTTGTCAAGTTCATCGGTAATATATACCTTGGATCCTTCGTGTATCACAAATAAATCCACACTGTTATTGTTGGGAGAACTTTTAACCGTTATTGTAGGCTGAAAAACAATGGCCTCTTTGTGCTCTATGGAATAATAAAATTTCTGATAGGACAATACGAAAGAAAAGATGGTGACGATCAGGAACAAAGATCCGATGGTAAAAAATATTTTTTTTGTGAAACGCCTGTTGGACAGAAAATAAATTGCCGCAAAAAATAAAGTGATCATAAACAATCCGATGGTAATCTTTGCCCAATCATTGGCCGAAAACATATTGTAAAAATTATTCCACCAAACTTTCAGAAAAATATCAGGAACCTGCTCTATATTATCCACAATCCGGCTGTTTGCCACATTCAGATTGTAGAGGATATCTTCATCCTTAGGATTTAATTTTCTGGCCTTCTCATAAAATAAAATAGCCGAAGGCATATCATTCAATTTAAAATATGCATTCGCTTTATTGTAGTATATTTCCGACGATTCATAACCGTTGGCGATAATTTGATCGTAAGTACTTATGGCATCGTTATAGGCACCTTCATTGTATTGATTCATGGCCATCGAAACCAGAGAATCATTTGAAGTTAAAGAGAAACCTGCTTTTGAAAGCCCAAAAATGAATAATATGATCAGAAAGCGTTTCATGTTTGATTATTTAAGTTCTCTTTCAATTTTAGTTATTATTTCCAAAGCTTCATTATAAATTGTATCCATGGTCGATTCAGGGTCACCCGGGGCAAAACGGGCATAATCACAATGATTCAGGGTTTCAATAAATTGAATAATTGTTTTTTCTTTCACTTTTTTATCCAACAGTTTCAGGTTTACCGTTTCTTTCGAAAGCTCTGCTTTTGGGATATTAAATTTGTCGCTCAGATAACCCCATAGTGCCTGCGAAATTTCGTTATAAAAACTGGCCGAATCTTTTGTGCCTAGGTAGGCCTGGGCATTTTTCAGGCTTTTGCGTGCAACTTTCGTTGCTCTTTTGTGTCGCATCAATGATTGGTTATTCAGCTTTTTGGCTTGTTTTTTCCAAATGAGTATAAATGCAATAAACAATGCGAATGGGATTACCATCCACATTATGAATTTTGTGGTATTGAATAGAAAATAATTCGACTTTACCAAAGCAAAATTGCCTGTTTTAATGTGTCGGATATCGGTCCCGATATATTGAATGGCTTCCCTGTTGGCACCACTATATACAAGCCCGGATTGATAATCTGCACCTTTCTCTACTTTAAGGTTAAAAGGCTGTGTTTTTAATTGTTGATAAGAATTGCTTCTCAGGTCGAAATA
>CAYNTB010000264.1:0-4030 GCA_964399905.1 uncultured Bacteroidales bacterium
TTTATAGGTTTTGGTAAGGATCTCAACTTTATCCGATACCATAAATGAAGAATAAAATCCCAGGCCGAAATGACCGATGATGGCATTGGCTTCTGCCTCACTCTTTGTTTTAAATTTCTTTACGAATTCCTCGGCACTCGAAAAGGCAATTTCATTGATATATTTATCAATTTCTTCGGCAGTCATCCCGATTCCACGGTCCTTAACGGTAAGGGTTTTGGCTTTTTTATCCAGAATTACCTGTATGGTAAGGTCACCTAATTCATCCTTGTATTTTCCAAGCGAAGCAAGGGTTTTTAATTTTTGCGTAGCATCAACTGCATTCGATACGATTTCGCGTAAAAATATTTCGTGGTCTGAATATAAAAACTTCTTAATAATCGGAAAGATATTTTCCGTCTGTACATTTATTTTTCCTTTTTGCATTTTCCGTTAAATTTTTTTGTTAGATTCAGCTTATCAAAAAAAATGCCATCGGTATATATCTGCCACATTGACCGGGTAGGAGAATTGTAGATTTGTAACTCCGTAGATTGGATGATAGATTGATCAGGAAGCGTGTAAAAGGTTCAGAAAAGAATTAAAAATTAAATACCTTTGGTTATCTGATTTAATTGGAAAAATATGGATGCAGCTGTGGATAAATTTTTGATTCAATTCGGTAGCTCGGTGGAGCAGAATACTTTTGTTAAAATGACATTGGGAAAAGCTCGAAATAAATCGCAGGACTTAAAAAATATTTATGTCCGTTTGGTTGAAATTAAAAATGAAGAAAAGCTGTCGTTTACCTATCGATATAAAAACAGGGATGAGGTTAAAAATTATGGGGTTGCCGAAGCCAGATTGGAACTCGAAAAATTTCTGGGCCCTGAAATGATGCATGCCCATCTTTTCACGACCAAATCTAATTTATCACTTTCCATAAACAAAAAAGGAAAAGGTCATCTGATCACAGGAAATCCGACCCTGAGCCAGGTTGAAGACAAACAGCACGATCGCAGTAAAAAACGATTTGTTAACAAATCGGCGCTCTATTTAAAAGAATTGGGAGTAACAGATCAAAAAGGTGAAGTGAGACCGAAAATGGTTGACAAATACAAACAAATCAATAAATATATAGAGTTATTAAACCCAATTCTTCAGTCCCAGAAAAATAAGAAAAAATTAAAAATTGTGGATATGGGTGCCGGTAAAGGGTACCTCACTTTTGCCCTTTACGATTACCTGAAAACAGAGGTCGGTATCGAGGTGGAAATCACAGGGGTGGAACAAAGAGAAGAACTGGTTGATTTCTGTAATAAACTGGCTGCTGAAAATGGATTTACAGGCCTGCATTTCGAAAAAGGATCCATTGAAAAATTCAACTTCAAAAAGCTCGATGTTTTAATTGCACTGCATGCCTGCGATACTGCCACCGACGATGCCATTTTTCATGGCATTAAATCGGATGCTTCTGTTATTGTTTGCGCCCCATGCTGCCATAAGCAGATCAGGCAGCAAATGAAACCGGATGTTGAACAGCTGCCATTTCTGAAATATGGAATCCTGATGGAGCGTCAGGCTGAAATGCTGACCGACACCATACGGGCGCTGATCATGGAACAAATGGGTTATGAATCCAAGATCTTTGAATTTATTTCCAACGAACATACTGCTAAAAATCTGATGATCGTTGGACAAAAAAGCAATAAAGAAATTGACAAAGCGCAAATTCAGGACAAAATAGACAGCCTAAAAAACAGGTATGGAATCGAATATCATTATCTTGAAAAAAGAATTTTAAACGATTAGTTTTAGTAGAAAAATAAATTTGAATAAAAACCAACTGACTAAAAAATGCTCGGAACCATTGTCAATGTAGCTGCGATTATCGCCGGAACTGTGATTGGAATTGTTATTCAAACGAAGTTGCCCAAAAAAGTGATCGAAATTATTTTTCAGGCCATGGGCCTGTTCACCATTTTGCTGGGCGTGATGATGGCCCTTAAAATGCAGCATTTTCTGATCGGGATCGGTAGCCTGGTGTTAGGAGCAATAATTGGCGAGTTGATTGGATTGGAAAAATATATGAACCGCTTCAGCGATTGGATAAAAGGAAAGGTACGATTAAAAAACGATAAATTCTCCGACGGGCTGATCACCGCATTTTTACTGTATTGTATGGGTTCATTAACCATATTGGGTGCCATTGAAGAAGGCCTCAATAACAATCCCGATCTGCTATTAATGAAATCACTGATGGATGGTGTTTCATCGGTTGCCCTTTCTTCGGCCTTGGGTTTGGGTGTGGGATTTTCGGCAATTCCGCTCTTAATTTACCAGGGAGGACTTACTTTACTAGCCGGCAGTATCGGTAGTTTTTTCACCGACGTAATTGTCACCGAATTATCGGCAGTAGGGGGAATTTTATTGATCGGACTCGGTTTAAACATCCTTGAAATTAAAAAGTTAAGGATACTCAATATGTTGCCTGCATTAATCATTGTTGTGGTCTTGGTTTACCTCTTTGTTTAAGCCACAAATTGGCCGTTGTCATTCAATCATAAAGTTGTTTGATTTATTAGTAAAATCAAATAAAACAAAGTGTTTAATTATTGCGTTTATACAGTCCTGGTTTCGAATTTTTTTCGTAGTTTTATCCTCGTAAAAAATAATTAATGATATAAACCTCAATGCAAGCTTTGGATACAAAATTCTACAGCCAGAAACGGGGAATTATATCACTGACTTCTCGTCCGACGAAGCGGAACGCGAAGGCGGTTTAAAATCTTATAAAATTTAATGATCTATGGAAAATTTAGACTGGGGTAATTTACCTTTCGGATATTATAAAACGGATTTCAATGTTCGGTCTGTTTATAAAAATGGTTCATGGAGTAAATTAGAGGTATCTGACTCCGAGTATATCAATGTGCATATGGCTGCTACAGGCCTGCACTATGGACAGGAAGCTTTCGAAGGAATGAAGGCTTTCAGGGGCAAAGACGGGAAGGTAAGATTGTTCAGATGGCAGGAAAATGCCAAAAGGATGAGAAATTCCGCGCACGGAATTATGATGGCAGAAGTACCCGACGAACTTTTTTTCGAAGCAATTACCACCGTTGTTAAATTGAATCAAAAATACATTCCGCCCTACGGGAAGGGAGCTTCTTTATACATCAGGCCCTTATTGTTTGGTTCGGGTGCAGAGGTGGGTGTAAAGCCTGCGAACGAATACATGTTTATGGTATTTTGCGGACCCGTTGGCCCATATTTTAAAGAAGGATTTAAACCCGTAAAAATTCAACTGGTATCCGATTTCGACCGTACAGCACCACAGGGAACAGGAAATATTAAAGTTGGTGGAAATTATGCTGCCAGTCTGCGCCCTGCCTACCGTGCCAAGAGTGAAGGTTATTCATCAGTGCTTTTTTCAGATGCAAAAGAGCATAAATACATTGATGAAGCAGGACCTGCAAATTTCTTCGGGATAAAAAACAATACCTATATTACACCACGATCAAAAACCATTTTGCCATCCATTACCAATATGAGCCTTGAGCAAATTGCAGCTGATTTGGGACTAAAAGTGGAACGCCGACCCGTTCATATCAGCGAACTTGATACTTTCGAAGAAGCTGGTGCCTGCGGTACGGCTGCCATTATTTCACCCATTGGCCTGATCCACGATCGCGATAATGATATTAAAATTACATACGGAAGTATGGATGAACCCGGTCCTGTTTCAACAAAACTGTACAAAACCTTAAGGGGAATACAGGAAGGAGAAATTGAAGACAAACACGGATGGAATCACATCGTTGAGCTATAAATTGAAGCGATCTGAAAAGGTCGCTTTTTTTTAAACAGAAAAAATGAAATCAATTAATATTATTAAAAAATTAGATCAAATTCATGATCACTGGAATCCGCGCATTGTTGCTGAACTTAACGGTCAGCAGGTAAGGCTGGTAAAAGCAAAGGGGGAAGTTCCTTACCACAAACATAGGCATGAAGATGAAATGTTTTTTGTGGTTAAGGGCCAGGTAAA
>CAYNTB010000265.1:0-2547 GCA_964399905.1 uncultured Bacteroidales bacterium
ACTCTTCACTCTTCACCCTTCACCCTTCACTCTTCACCCTTCACTCCTCACTCTTCACTCCTTACTCACCCACTTTTCTGATAGATCTTACAACAACTGTTCACCCGATGAAATTTATGTTTAAACCCATCAACCGGTGTTTCCGCTTCTCCCAGAATTAGATAAGCATTTGGTTTTAAGGAATTATACAATTTATTAAATATAATGATTTGATATTCCGTTTCAAAGTAAATTAATACATTGCGGCAGAACACCAGATCAAAATTTCCAAAAATACTTTCCCGAGGTACCGAACGGGTTTTGTCCAATAAATCATAAAACGAAAATTTTACCTGCTGTTTAACTTTCGGAATGATATGATAATGATCACTGTCGCTGGTAAAATATTTACTGATCAATCCATATTTCATATTTTTGATGCTTTTGAACTCATAGCTTCCAATTGCAGCAGACTTTAAAACCTTTCGATCAATATCGGTGGCAAATATTGTTGGTTTTAGCTGAAAATCTTCTTTTTCAATTAATTCATTCAGAAGGATTGCGATTGAATAGGGTTCTTCACCATTGGCACATCCTGCCGACCAAATGCGCAAACATTCATGATGAGCGTTATTCTTTGCCATTATTTCGGGGAACACCAATTTTCGAAGGTATTCGAATGTAAGTGAGTTCCTGAAAAAATGACTAACATTGATCAGAAAAGCATCAATCAGCTGATCCAATTCTTCAGGATGCTGCATAAGGTAAGCATGATAGGCATCCAGTTCCGTGGTCCTCGAATAGATCATTCGCTTTCGGATACGTCGTTCGAGCATAGGCTTATGATACCCGTTAAAGTCAAAACCCCTTTTGTTATATAAGTAATCCAATATAAGATTCAATGCTGGTATTTCAGCTTTTGTTTTATTCATAGCATTCAGGATCTGATCATATTCTTTGCCAGTTATCGATACATTTTATTTTAAATTCGAAGAATTCTGATCAATACAAAGAAGTCTCCGGTTCACACCAATACATGAGTAAAGATAGCTCTGAAAAAAACGGAATTTATAGGTAAAATACCTAAAAAGGGGGGGGCTTCAAAAAAGCACGATGTTAAAGCATCGATATTTTTTTTATTCCACTCTAAATTCAAATATTAAATCCGAAAAAAACCTGGGATTAATGATTTCATCATTGATCCCGAAAAGGGGGGATTCAGAACAACCAATTAAATTAGATTATTATTGTTTTAAAAACCCCTTTCCGAAGAATACTTCATTCGGGGTTTCTTAAAACAAAAAATCCCACATCAGCGGGATTTAATTGATTGTTCTGGCGGAGAAAGAGGGATTCGAACCCCCGGTACGCAAAAAGCGTACAACTGATTTCGAGTCAGTCCCGTTCGACCACTCCGGCATTTCTCCAGGACAAAATTTATGATTTAAATCATTGTTAAATACTCATAAGCATTTCAATTAAATATGATTCTATAAAATTTCCATAAAGGAACAAATTATTAAATTCAAATTACAAATAAATCTCAAATCTCATTCTTCAATTTTAGAAAGCGGATACTTCAAATCTAAATATCTCATAATGAGTAAAGTTTTGACATTTGTTTTTTAGATATTGAAATTTGTTTGTTATTTGTTAATAGGCTTTTGGAATTTCTAAGCAAATGACATTGGAAAAAAATTTACATATCTACCATACTTTACTTAATTCCCCTTTGCTTTTTAATCTCATCATAGGCCACATTCAATTTCTGAAGTTTTTCTTCGGCAGCTTTTTTAATTTCATCTCCGAGATGTGCCACCTTATCCGGATGATATTTGGTTGCCATTTTATAATAGGCTTTTTTAACCTCATCATCGGTCGCAGTTTGCGGCACCTCCAAAATTTGATAGGCACTGTCAACCTCTTTCACGGTCATGGCCTTGATCGACAAATAATCGCCCCGATCAATTTCCAGATATCGTGATATTTGCTCAATAATTTCAATCTCGCGCTCATGGATCTGTCCATCAGCTTTGGATATCCCAAACAGAAAATGCAGCAATTGAAGTTTCGCGGCATAATCCATATAATGCTTAATCTGCCTGCTTACTTCGATAAGGTTAATATCCTGTTTGAGTATTTCTTTCAACAATTGAATATTGCGGTTTGCACGGTCCGCACCAAACTGTTGAACAAAAAACTTCTTCACATAATCCAGTTCCGAACGCATCACTCGTGCATCAGCTTTCATTACAGCTGCCGAAAGGATCAATAAACTAACGCTAAAATCGCCTTCGCGGGTTTGTTGTGTTTGTGTTGTAGCATATGGATCGTAAGCGTATTCGCCTTTCTGGAGCCCATCGTACATAGATCCGAAAACGAATCCCAGTATTCCGCCGATAGGTCCGCCAAAAGCCCAGCCGAGGCCTCCTCCAATCCACTTGCCGTATGATTTTTTACTCATTGATCAATTTAATTTAAAGATGCAAAAGTAATAATGTTTTTTCACATATATCGCCAACAAATATTGTGTAATAAAAAAAGGCTCCCGAATTTTCAAGAGCCTTT
>CAYNTB010000265.1:2557-4012 GCA_964399905.1 uncultured Bacteroidales bacterium
AATATTCTCACTAAGTGGCAGACCATACTGCTCAATCATCCGGATGTTCATTTTCTCCAGCTGATCAAGCACAGGATTATAAATTTCAGGAACAACCGGAATATAAACCCCGTGCACTTTAATTTTACCTTCAAGCAGCATTTCCACGGCACAAGCGGCAGGCAGAGCCACCGTACGCGCAATCGATGTATCTGTTTTCAAGGTGCCAAAATCAAGCATGCGCGATTTGATCACTTCACGCTTTCCATCAGCATATTTAGCTACAAATGTATGTTGCATCACAACCATGTCCCTTTCATCCTCATTGATCATCATTTTATTGATCATCAGATCAGAAACGATTTCGAAAGGAGAATCTTCTTTGCGGTTCATTTTCTGGTCGGAAAACAATCCCAACCATTCCATTGCCTTAATCGGATTTGAATCAACGGATATATTAAGTTTTTCAGCAACTTTCTTTTTGATATTCTCTGAATTTTCAGCTCCAATCATTTTAGCCATAAAATCGGCATAAGATAAGCCCTCAAGATTTAACTTGTCGTACCCAATCAGTTTCAATGCTTTCAGCGCATCCAGTACCTCGCACCATTTATCGTACCTGAAGGTTCCCCTAAACATGGTTTTAGTTTCAGGAATTCCATAAAGTTCAACATAAGGCAATGAATCACGGTTCGGATACACTTCCAGTTCTCCAACTTCCGGAAAATCAACTTTAATCGGGTTTTTAAAAAGATCTTCGGTCGGAATAGTTCGAATGGCACCGTTTCTAAGATATTTTCCATTATTATTACCAGCCATTACAACGCCTTTTGGTGCCCATGAAAACTTATAGTTAAAAGGATTTTTTTCCACTTCGGGTGCTACCAAAGCCCCGCAAAACGAATAGAATTCCTCGATTTCTCCATTTTTTTCATGTACATTGTCGATAATGCGCATTGCCGACATATGGTCGATACCCGGATCCAGGCCAATTTCATTCAGGATCAAAATTCCGGCATCTTTTGCCGCCTGATCCAGTTCTTTCATCGCTGGTTGAACATAGGAGGTTGTCACCATATTTTTTTTGTGCTTAATACACAATTTAGCCACCATCACGTGGTATGCATATGGAAGCAAACTGACTGACAAATCATGCTCTGAAACCAATCTTTCAAGTGTTTTTTCATCATCAACAGTCCAGGCAATTGCATGCCCGTTTTTATGTCCGTTAATTATTTTATCGGCCTTTGAAATTGTTCGGGTGGCCATGGTGACATGATAACCTTTTTCCAAAAGGTATTGTACAATTGGTTTTACAACCATGCCGGCACCCAGGATTAATACTTTTTTCATTTAATTTTTAATTAATAATTATTAAATTTCTAAAAACTCACTAATGTATTTATAATCAGGTGTTAATTCTCCTTTATGAATAATAACGGCTTTTTTAATTGGTTCGGGCAGGTCGAGTTTTTC
>CAYNTB010000266.1:0-4003 GCA_964399905.1 uncultured Bacteroidales bacterium
CTTCCGGTTTTTTCTTAAGCAAGAATCCGCCTGATGGCCCCCTGTGTGATTCGATAAATTTTTCTTTGACCAAACGCTGAAACACTTTTGCAACATGATGTTTGGAACTATCCATCTTTTCTGCGATCTGAACTACATTGATCATCTTTTCCGATTTTGCCACCAGTATCATCCCATGTAGTGCAATTGATGCGGCTTCCGACAGGGTTACAATTTTTGCCATAATCTATTTAATATAACAGGTATTTAATTACCCAAATGTAAATTTCTTTTTTTTATTAAAAAAGTTTTTACTGGAAAATAAAAGAAATTTCACTTATTTTTACCTATTCAAAATAGGCTACACCATGTTTATTGATATCCTTAAGCATACCATCATGATCACCGCATTTGTGCTGGTTATGATGCTGATTATTGAATACATTAATGTACAGACCAGGGGTAAATGGAGCAAACCGCTCAAGCAAAAAGGCTGGCTCCAGATCATAACTGCTGCCTTTCTAGGGATCTTACCTGGTTGCCTTGGCACCTTTACCGCTGTTTCGCTCTATTCGCACAAGATATTTGGATTTGCCGCCCTGCTTACAACAATGATTGCGACCTCAGGCGACGAAGCCTTTTTAATGATGACCATTATACCTAAAACCGCCCTTCAATTGTTCATCATTATTTTTGTGATTTCTGTTATTTCAGGCTTTATTGTATATGCCTTTATGAAGAACAGAACATTTATGAACCTCACTGAAAACCATCTTAAAATCCATGCAGAGCACAGTGATTGCATATGTTTCGAACCCAAAATTATTGTTCAACAATTAAGGAACATTAGTTTTCAGCGGGCCATCCTGCTCATTGGCTTATTTCTTTTTTTATTCGGCTTATTAATCGGTCAATTCGGGCATGATCATCATTTTGTTCTGCCCGATTCACAACCTTCCGCCGAACATGAATCACATGGTTTTGAATGGACCTGGGTCAGTGGAACATTTTTACTGGTCACACTGATCGCAATATTTATTATTTCGACTGTCAACGACCATTTTCTGGAAGAACACTTATGGGGGCATATTATTAAAAAGCATTTTTTAAAAATATTTCTCTGGACCTTTGCCGCCCTTCTTTTCATACATTATTTAAATGAATTTATAGAAGTTGAAACCTTTATACAGAAAAATTTGCTGGGCATACTCATTATTGCAGTCCTGATTGGAATTATTCCGCAATCGGGACCCCATTATATCTTTATATTGCTTTTTGCCGACGGATTAATTCCATTCAGTATTTTACTGGCGAACTCAATTGTACAGGATGGTCATGGTGCCATTCCATTGCTTGCCGAATCAAAAAGAAGCTTTATCATTGTTAAGTTTTTAAATATGATCGTGGGATTGATTGTTGGACTGGCAGGGCTTATGTTTGGTTTTTAGGGCTATTGCTTTTTTTTAAGAAGTTTTCCGATTATCTTTGTTATTAATTGATTTTTAAGCGTTATGAAAACAATTTTATTAGCCATTGATTTTTCAGAAGGAATTGATAATTGTTGCAATTATGCTGTACATATTGCCGGTAAATTTGATGCTAAAATTATTTTGTTTCATTCGTATTTCGACAAATTTTTGTTGGCCGAAAGCAATTTTCCAACGGGAATTGAAACCGATACCCTGATTAATCAAAAAATCCTGAACGACATCAAATCGAAGGCAGAATCAGACCTACAGGAAATTAAAAAATGTATTGTAAACGTTTATCCGAAGCTAAACATTACACAGGAACTTGTTGGTGGCAACCCGGATGAGGAAATTATTACGGCAGCCGAAAATTACAATGCCGACCTGATTATACTTGGCTCCAGCGGCAAAGCCGAAAAAGGTGTATTTTCCGGAAGTGTCTCGAAAAAAATTATGGATCGAACCACGATCCCTGTACTATCTATTCCCTCAAACTTCGGATACGAACAATTTAGAAATGTATTATACCCGACAGAATTTAAACATGATGATTTGGAACTGATTAAACACATTTACGATTTATTCTCCAAATTCAATCTAAAGATTTATTGTTTGCATTTGGCCCATTCTGATTCCGAAGATATTCAAGCACAATTTAATACCATCCGTTCCGGCTTTAAAAATGAAATATCTGAAAAGCGATTATCACTCGAACTGATCATAACGGAAACTTATAATGAAGCCCTGCAAAAATACATTGCAGATCACAAAATCAATTTAATTGCCTTCGTTGCCCATAAGAGGGGGTTTTTAAAAGAAATATTCACAGATAAACTTACAAAAAAGGACCTGTTTCAATTGCACCTTCCAATGCTTGCAATAAAACGTTAATTTTTCAGGGAAAACATTTCATCTCTATAAAAGCCTAAAATAACTATCTTTGAATTTAAGCACTGACTGGTCAAGTTAGCTAATCAGCATGAAAATTTCAATCATCATCGTTAGTTTCAATGTTAAGCATTTTTTAAGACAATGCCTGAACTCCGTGATTTCCGCACTTGATTCCATTCCTTCAGAAATAATATGTATTGATAACCATTCTGTTGACGGCTCTGCAGAGATGATCAGAAATGAATTTCAGATGGTTCACCTGATCCAAAACCAGAAAAACCAGGGTTTTGCAAAAGCATGCAATCAGGGCATTGAAATGGCGCAAGGTGAATACATCCTGATTCTGAACCCGGATACGGTACTCGAAACCAACAGTATAAAATTACCGCTAAATTTTATGGATGAACATACTGAAGCCGGAGCCCTTGGCGTAAAAATGATGGATGGAAATGGCAGGTTTTTACCTGAATCGAAAAGGGGTTTGCCCACACCTTCAGCTGCGTTTTTCAAAATGTCGGGACTGTCAAGATTGTTTTATCCGTCGCGCTTTTTTGGGAAATATTACCTGGATCATCTTGATAGGGAAGAAATTCATCGGGTTCATATTCTTACTGGAGCTTATATGCTGATTCGAAAATCTGTAATTGAACAGGTTGGCGGCTTCGATGAAAGCTTTTTTATGTATGGCGAAGACATTGATTTGTCGCATCGAATCGTACAGGCAGGTTATGTAAATTATTATTATCCCAAAACCAGTATTATTCATTACAAAGGTGAAAGTACCTCAAAGGAGAGCCTGCGATATGTGATCAATTTTTACAATGCAATGCTCATATTTTCGAAGAAACATTTCTCCGGGGAAAAAACAAAAGCACTTTCTTTACTGATTAAAGCTGCCATTCTTTTCAGGGCATTTTTATCGTTGACAAAACGAATTGCCGGTCATGTTTTTATCCCGTTTGCAGATTTTGTAATTCTGCTCACAGGTTTGGTTTTTATCAGTAATTTCTGGGCCCACGAATTCATTTATCCTGAAGGCGGAAATTACCCGGAGGTGTTTTATCAGCTGATCCTTCCGATATATGCACTAATCTGGATTCTGAGTATTTACCTATTGAAGGGCTATAAAGCCCCCTTTAAATACAAAACAATTTTTCTGGCAATATTAGGCGGGAGTTTTGCAATTCTCACACTTTATTCATTATTAAATGAATCATGGAGATTTTCAAGGGCCATCATTCTAATTGGAGGTATCTGGGGTCTATTTTCGCTTACAAGTTTCAGATGGATGTTTAATCAGATTGCATTTCTGAGAAACAGATTTAAATCAGCCAGCCGGGTGCTTATTATCGGAAATATAGACGAAGCTGAAAGAATCAATAAAATTATTCAACGCACAAAAAACAGCCCTGATTATTACGCATTCGTATCACCCGACATCAACAAAATTGATCATAAAAATTACATCGGTTCAATCGACAAATTAAATGAGCTCCTCAAAATTTATGATATAGATGAGATCATTTTCTGTGCAAAAGATATTAATTATCATCAGATAATAAAGCTATTAACACAACTTACGGCCAAAAGAATTCGTTGCAAAATTGCCCCGGAAAATAGTTATTCAATCATTGGAAGCAATTCAATATCAAGCCTTGAGGATC